>JAILBI010000056.1 GCA_024681175.1 Acholeplasmatales bacterium | reverse complement strand
TAAGGATGGTAAAATATTAGATAATGCTTCAAGAGAATTATTTATTATAAGAAAATCATTACAAAGCTTATCTAATAGATTACATACTAAATTAAATGAATTATTATCATTAAAAAGTAAGATGCTATCAGAGCCTTTAATTGTATTAAGGGATGAAAGATATTGTCTTCCTTTTAAAATTGAATATAAAAATCAAATAAAAGGTGTAATACATGATACATCTTCATCTAATACAACAGTTTATATTGAACCAGAGGAAACTTTACAATTATCTAATGAAATAGAAAATTTTAAAGCTAAAGAGAAAAAAGAAATAGATAATATCTTAAAAGGATTATCATTATTAATTAATGCTAAAAATGATATTTTAGAAATGAATTTAAATAATATTATTAGATTAGATATCATTTATGCGAAAGCTTTAATGGGTAAAGAAAATAATTATAATTTCTTTAAGATAAATAATGAAAATAAATTTAATTTAATTAAGGTTAAGCATCCTTTAATTGATAAAGATAAATGTGTACCTTTAAATATATCTATTGGTAAAAATTATGATTCTATAATTATTACAGGACCAAATACTGGTGGTAAGACAGTAACCTTAAAAACTACTGGCTTAATTCATATTATGGGCTATTTAGGCTTAATGCTACCATTAGATGAATCATCATGCTTAGGCTATTTTGAAAATATTTTAGCTGATATTGGTGATAAGCAATCAATAATTCAAAATTTATCTACCTTCTCATCACATATGAAAAATATTAAAAATATTATTGATATAGCTAATGATAAATCATTAATATTATTAGATGAGCTTGGATCTGGAACTGATCCTAAGGAAGGTGCAAGCTTAGGTATTGCAATAATTAAGAATTTAAGAGAAAAAGGCTCAAATTTAATTGTTACAACACATTATGCTGATCTTAAAAATTATGCTTATCAGGAAGAAAAAATATCAAATGCTTCAGTTGAATTTGATCTTGATACATTATCACCTACATATAAATTATTAATGGGTATATCTGGTAAGAGTAATGCAATAGATATATCTAAAAAATTAGGTATACAAGATGAGATAATTAATTCAGCCTTAGAAATATTTAATAGTGGTAAAAGTGATAATGATCATTTAATTTCTAATTTAGAAAATGAAATGAATGATTATAATTCTAAAAAATATGAATTAGAGCAATTATTAAATAAAGCTAAAGAAGAAGAAAAAAAATTAAAAGAAGAAAGAATTTCATTATCTAATAAATCAGATCAAATTCTTGCCCGTGCAAGACATGATGCAGATGAAATTGTTAAGCAAGCTAAGGCTAAAAGCCAAGAGCTTATCAATGAAATTAAAAATATGTCTGATAGGAATTTTAAAGAAAATGAGCTTGCAGAATTAAAATATAAGGTAAGAAGCTTAGATGATAATACTAATATAGAGGCTGGAGAAGGCTTAAATGTTGGTGATTTTGTTAAAATAGTTAAATATGAAAAATATGGTACTATTACAAAATATAATAAAAATAAAGGACTATATAGTGTTAGATTTGGTTCTTTAGAAATGGATTTCAAAAGAAGTGAATTAAGATTATCTGCAAAGCCTGAGAAGAAGCCTGAAATATCTAAAAAGAGAAATATAACATATAATGGCTATATTTCTACATCTGATATTTCATCTTCATTAGATTTACGTGGTAAAAGATATGAAGAGGTTAAAGAGCTTTGTGATAATTATCTAGATAGGGCATCTATTAAAGGCTATGATGAGGTATCATTAATTCATGGCTTTGGTACTGGGGCAGTTAGAAAGGCTGTAATGGAATATTTAAAAACATCTAAATATGTTGAATCATATCGCTATGGTGTTGAAGGAGAGGGTCTAAATGGAGTTACAATTTGTAAACTCAAAAAGAACAAATAAGGCTATTATAGTTTTATATGATATTGATGATATAGATATAGATTTATTAAAGGATAGATATATTGTTGGGGCAGATAAAGGGGCTTATTTGTTATTAAAAAAAGGTATTGTTCCTGATATTGCGATAGGTGATTTTGATTCATGTAATGATGATGAAAAAAAATATATATTTGATAATATTAAAAATATTATTAAATTAAATCCTATAAAGGATAAATCAGATACTAAGGAATGTATTGAATATTTAAAGGATTATGATGATATTATTGTATATGGTGGTATAAAAGGAAATAGAATAGAGCATTTATT
>JAILBI010000050.1 GCA_024681175.1 Acholeplasmatales bacterium | reverse complement strand
TACATCTTCAGCCTTATCTAAAGTAGATTCTTCTTCAAGCTCTCTAATTTCTTCAGCAGCTTCTAAATCAACTTCTTCTTCATTTTCTTTAGAATAGAAATTGTCATAATAAGAATCCATATAATCTTTTTGTTCATCAATTAATTTATTAAATTTAGCTTCACCAGTAATTTTTATAATCTCTTCTCTTGATTTAATATTTTCTTGTGTGATTTTCTTCTTGGTGTAGAAATTAACAACAATCATAGAAATAAACATTGCGATTAAAACACCAATTATAATCCATGTACCAAAGCTAGGTAATACACCTTGTAAAATAATTGATACTACACAAAGTATTACCGCAACAGCCATTAAAGGATAAATGAAGAAACGAGAAAATTTCTTTGATATAACATCTGTCTTATCCCAGAATTCAACCCAAATCTTATTTATTGGTTGTGCATATAATTCAGATACCTTTTCATAATATCCATTTTCTAAAAATAAACGATAATTTACACCATCAACACTTGCCCATACAGCAAATTGACCTTTATTCATAACGAATTCTTCTCTAACACCTTCAAATGAATCCATCATATATAATTCAATTGTACGGCCATCAAATTGTTGAACCTCAAATGGTGTTACATCATTTGCAACTTCATAAAGCTTAGGATTAATTTTCATCTAATCACCATAAAATACCTTATAAGGTATAGTCCTTTCGTAATCGTTTTGTATTATATCATAGGACTCATTAAAAAAAAAGGAGAAATCTCCTTTCTTTTATTTGAATAATGAAACTACAAAATCTTTTATAGATTCAAAAATATTTGATTGATATATTGATTTAGATATTCTAAATTTATTACTGTTAAGCTGTAGGTCCTTTTCTAAGAATTTATTGAAATTAGGGAACCATTTTGCATCATAAATTAATTTAGTTACAAAGAATATAAATGACAATGTAAACATTAATAAAACTAAATATAATGCAATACCAAGTAAACCATCAGTAACCTTAACAATCTTATTTTCTCTTGCCTTAGCACAAATAATTTTTAAAATAGCCATAAAAATTAAAACTATTACAAATATTATTAAAAACGCAATAACATTCATAATACTTTCAGAAATCTTAGTTGATACCTGAATTTGATAGCTTGGTGCACCTTCAGCTTTATTAATTTTAGGATTTCCCATTAACAATGAGAAAATAGTTGCTAAAAAGGCAGGTATTCCAAATGATTTCTCAATTGTTACAGAATAGCTTTTATATTGATGAGCTGATAACCACCCATCTACCTTCCCAAATATTTTATCATATATTGATGGGTATATAATGTTATGTGAAATACAGAAATGGGCAATTTGAGTAGTAAAAAGTATCGCAAATGCAATCAAAATTAAAAATCCTACCCATGATAGCATTTTTTTCATGAAGCCTCTTACATAGCCTACAATAATAGCTATTATAGCTAATAAGATTATAAAAATGTCTATTAATCCTATAATCCCTAAATCCATAGGCTAACCTCCATAAACGATACCTTTATATTATATAAAGAAATTAAAAATTTATCAATTGAATAAAGAAAAATATCTTAAATTGTGTATAATAGTAATAGGAGTTTATTATGAATATTTTAGAAGAGATTAAAAATTTATTAAATGGTAATAAAAATAGTTATTTTTTATTAACAACAAGAAATAATCATTTAGGTAAAATATATAATATTTTTGATGATTTAATTGACTACAATGAAAGATGTGTTTTTTTAATTGGGCAAGAAAATACTTATTTACTTACAACTAACAAAAACATCATCCATGATAATAACAATGAAAAGGATTATCGTGTAATATTAACAAAAGATGAAGATGATATCATTGAAAATATTAAAGCTAAGCTTAATGATAATGAATTAATTATAGATTCAAGAACTATTTCTACTTCTTTCGCTTTTAAGCTAGGAAGTAATATTAATAATATTAAAGAAGATCAAACAATAACGTCATTTGTTTTTAAACAAGATAAAAAATTATCACTTGTATATAAATTA
>JAILBI010000049.1 GCA_024681175.1 Acholeplasmatales bacterium | reverse complement strand
TCATATGGAACATTATATTTATCTAATAAATCTAATAGTGGCTTAATATGCTCAAGCATTACACTTGAATTATCTGTTTTAAACCAAGTAGTCGCACCTAATGGATTATCATTATTATCCCCATAAAAAGGTGGCTCTGGTAAATTCTCTTTAAACCATTTATCTACTTTTAAATATATATTTTTATCTTCTTCAGAATAAATACCATCTCTTACTCTTCTCCAAGTTAATACAAATATACCAACAGGCTTCTTAGTTTTATATGCTAATTCTTCTCCTTGAATTCGCATATATTTTTTATTTTTGACTAAATTTGAAGCATTGAAATTAGCTGTTTCAAAAGAAAATTTAAGATTTGAATCTAAACCGTCAGCAATCTTATTTAATACTTTAACAGATGGATTTAATGATCCTCTTTCTATTTTAGATAAATCCGATTGATCTATTCCAGATTTATATGCCAATTCCATTTGGGCTAACTCTTTTTCAAGTCTTTTTTCTTTTATAGTATATCCTAAAACCATATTCGAAATTTTAGCATTGTCATACTCATTAGTAACATCTAATCCATCATAATATACCGTTTCTGCAGATATATCTAATTCTGAATTCCAATAGACACCACTCCATCCAAATAAACGACCCTTTAAAAATAGTTTTCTATTCTTTAATTCATTTAGTTGTGGAAATTTGTCTGCTAATGATAAGATATCATATCTTTTTACAGAACCATCCAAAAATACTAAATCAAAAGTTGTATTTTCTTTAAGAAACAATTTAATTGCCTTTTGCATAACCGTTTTAATCCCAAATACCTTTCAGTAAACATTATAGGGTATATATCCCCTAATGTCAAGGTAAGACAAAAATAAAAGACCCTGCCAAAATTGACAAGGTCATTTTTTATAATTACTAGTCTTTTACGAATGGTAATAAAGCCATATGTCTTGCTCTCTTAATAGCAAGTGCAAGCTTTCTTTGATACTTAGCTGAAGTACCAGTTACTCTTCTTGGAAGAATTTTGCCTCTTTCAGAAATATATTTCTTTAATAATTCAACATCCTTGAAATCGATGTGTTCAATTTTATTTTCTGTGAAATAGCAAACTTTCTTCTTATAAGGACGTCTTGGTCCGCGATTATTTTGCATATTATCCTCCTAATTAAAATGGTAAATCATCGTCATCAGAGCTTACAGAGAAGCTTTGAGGTTCTTGTTTAGAACTATTATCCATTCCATATGTAGGATTATTATATCCTTGATATGGATTTTGATTTTGTTGACGATTTTGTTGCTGATAGTTCTGTTGTTGATAATTTTGTTGGTTATCATTTTGAGATCTTGGTGTCAAATTTTCAACTGAGTTAACTAAAACTTCAGTAACATATCTTGTTTGACCTTGTTGATCTTGGTAATTTCTTGTTTGAATTCTACCTTGGATAGCTAACATATTACCTTTTTGAACATATCTTAAAATAAAACTAGCTTGATTTCCAAAAGCTACACAATTAATGAAATCAGCTTCTCTTTGTACATTTCCTTGTCTATCACGATAAACTCTATCGCAAGCAACTGTAAATGAACAAACTGATTGGCCATCATTTGTTTGACGACCTTCTGGTGCTTTTGTAATTCTTCCTGTTAAAGTTACAATATTCATTGTAATCTCCTATTCACCGTCAACAACAACGATATGACGGATTAACTTTTCACTAATGTTTGCAAGACGATTAAATTCGTTAACTGCAGCAACTTCTGCATTAACATTCATCCAAACGTAATAACCTTTCTTATTACCTTTGATTTCGTACGCAAGGTCTCTAAAACCCCATTCCTTAGTTTCTAATACTTCAGAACCATTATTCTTGAAAATTGCTTCAACATCTGCAACTTCCTTCTTAATTGCTTCTGCATCAAGATCAGAACGAAGAATGTACATAACTTCATATTTCTTCATATTTTTTTACCTCCTTTTGGACTTTAGGTTCGGCATAAGTAATATCCGAACAAGGGCGTTTATAAAAACGCAAAAGGATTATAACATAATCTTTTACTTAAAGCAAGTTTTAATTAACCTATAATTGGATTATCTATATTTATTCTAATAATATATTTATTATCCTTATTAATAATATTATTAACAAGGTCATTTATCTCATCCTCAGTCATAGGATAATCAAATGGAACTTCTAAATCTAATTCAATAATTTCTTTATCTTCTTCTTTATTTATTCTTAAATCATGAAATTTCAAATTAGAATCAACTTTTGAAAGACCTTCTTCTAAAATTGTTTTAATTCTACTTAATTTCCTATCTTTAATATCTATTGGATCTGGATGAATTGTTAATATGACATCAAATTTATCTTTAACCATATGTTCTATTTCATCTATTGCATTATGTACCTCTATTAATGATTTAGAGCTATCTACCTCAACATGAATAGATATATAGCATTTAGTTGGTCCATATAAATGACATAAAAAATCATGAGTACCTAAGCATATTGCAAAAGATTCAATATAATCACTTATTTCTTTTGCATAATCCTTATCAATATATTGACCAATTAAAGGATCCATTTCTTCCTTCATTAATTTAATACCAGATATTATTACAAATAATCCTACAATAATACCTAATATACCATCAATTGAGAATGGTACCTTAACATTATTAATATTTAATAATAATATAGTAACCATTCCAATTAATACAGCAAATGTAGTTAAAACATCATTAAAGCTATCCTGATATGCAGCCTTTAAGGCCACAGATGAAATTATTTTACTGATCTTTTTATATACAATTGCTTGTATTATTTTTAATATTATTGCGAAAGCTAATATTCCAATTGAAATATAATATAATAATTCATTAACATCCTCTTGTTTATAATTAACAACCTTTCTTATTGATTGGAATATAGAAACACATCCTATAAATATAATAAATATAGATATTATTAATCCTGTAATATATTCTATTCTTTGATGACCAAATGGATGATCCTTATCTGCAGGCTTTTTAGATAAATTAAATCCAATAAGTGTAACAACACTTGATGATGTATCAGATAAATTATTAATAGAATCTGCAAGAATCGATGCAGATTTTATTAATATACCTATAATAGCCTTAGATATAAATAAAATAACATTTGTGATAATACCAAAAATTGCGGCAAGCTTTGCATGCGCAATTCTTACATTTTCATTTTTGGTATTATTATAATTTTTAATAAATAATCTTCTTAATAAATTAACCATTTATTTCACCTATATATTAAATAATCTAATAGCGTTATCTGATGTAATTTTATCCATTTCTTCAACACTTATATTTCTAAGCTCTGCAATCTTTTCTAATGTATAATGAATGAATGATGTTTCATTTCTTTTACCTCTTTGTGGAACAGGTGCAAGATATGGACAATCAGTTTCAATTAGAAGTCTATCTAAAGGGAGTAGGGTTGCATTCTTTTGTGGTTCCTTAGCATTTTTAAATGTTACAGGACCACCTAATGAGATATAAAAGCCTAAATCAATAAATCTTAAAGCCATTTCATATGATCCTGAATAGCAATGCATAACACCTCTTAAGCCTTTATATTGCTTTAAAATATCATATGTATCTTCTTGTGCATCTCTCATATGAATAATAATGGGTAAATTATATTCTAATGCTAATTTACATTGCTCATGCAATAATATTTTTTGAATATCAATATTATCCTTTGTCCAATGATAATCAAGACCACATTCACCTATTGCATATACTTTATGATTATTTAAAAATGTTTTTAAATCTTTTAATTTTTCTAAATAATTATCGTCTGCTTCATCAGGATGAATACCACATGTAGGATAAAAAATATTATCTTTTAATGATAATTGATATGCTTTTTCATTTGTTTCTTTCGAAAAGCCAACTATCATTATCTTTTTTACTCCTACATCTTTCGCTCTTTTTATTGCTTCATCTCTATCTTCATCAAATGCTTCATCAAATAGATGACAATGTGTATCAATCATAATATACTCCTAATTATCCATTATAATAATTATACTATTATTAATTAAATTTGAAATATTTAATAAAATGATTATAATATTATTGTAGAAATTTAATAGAATTTCTTTTTATTTTTTAGAAAGGAGTAAATATGAAAGATTTAAGCAAAAAAATTAGCTTATGGATTACTGCCGCAATCGTATTAACAATCGGTATTTTATGTATTGTTGCTGGTGCTGCAGCTGGAGACAAGGCTGGTGCTGATGCATATAAGGGTATTACTTTAGTACTTGGTATTGTATCACTTGTTGTTGCTTCTTTAGCTTTAGTATTCGCATTAGTAAATTCTATTGTTAATAAGAAAGGATTTGCTGCTGCAGGATTAGGCGCTGCAATGTTACTTGCTATTGGTATTTTCTTCATCGTAAGAGAAACAACAGCTTCTAACTTAATCGCTTTAGTTCTTGATTTCATTCCATTCTTAATGATCGTTGCTGGTGCTATTATTTTAGTAGATGCAATTTTATCAATTGTATTTGGCATTATTAAGAAAGAACTTAAAAATGAAATCGTTGGAATTGTTGTTGAAATTGTAGTTGCTTTAGTTGCTATCATCCTTGGTTCTTTATGTTTAATCAAGAAAGATAATGGTGATACTATTATCAACATGAATGCAAGATTCATCATCTTAGGTATCATTTTATGTCTTTATTCAGTTTACATTCTTCTTTTAAGCTTCTTTAAGCCAGTTGCAGTAGTTGCAATTGTAGGTTCTAAAGATGACACTAAGAAGGATGCAGTTGATGCTGATGTTGAAGAAGTTAAAGCAGATGATACTGAAAAAGCTAATGAATAATAATCATTTATATTTATAAAATTGAGAAGCTTATGCTTCTCTTTTTTATTCTATGTTATTGAAAACTAATTTTTAATAGATTATAATTATTACAACTGGAGGAAATAAAATGGCTAAAGAAAACAAAAAGAAAACAAGCTTCTGGAAAGAATTTAAAGCTTTTATCTCTCGTGGAAGCATTCTAGATATGGCTGTTGGTGTAGTAATTGGTTCTGCATTTGGTGCAATTGTTACAGCATTAGTTAATATCTTATTAAGCGTATGCTTATGGGCCGTACCTGGTGGTTTAAAGGGTTTAGTTACTGTTTTACCAGCAATTAACTCTGTTCAAGAAGGTATGAATAAGAGCATCGGTTTAGGTCAAAAATTTGCTGCATCTGATTTACAAGCATTAGGTGTTAAATTAGCTCAAGCAAATTACCCTGGCTTAGCAGAAGGTGATGCAGGTTGGACATCTGCTGTTGAAGGTGCAAAGTCTACTATTTTATCTAAGTATACTTTACATGGTACTAAGTACACTTACAACATGTCAGCTGTTATCGACTGGGGCGCATTCATCAATGCAGTAATTTCATTCATTATCATCGCTTTAGTATTATTCATTATTGTAAAAGTAGCTAAAGCTGCACATGAAGCAAGAATGAACATGACTGATGATTTAGCTAGAGCTCAAACTAAGCAAGAAAAAGGCTTACCATTATCTAGAAGAGAAAAGAAAGCTCTTGAAATGAAAGCTGAAGCTGATGCAAAGGCTGCTGAGGAAGAAGCTGAAAAGCAAAGACAAGCTGAGGAAGCTGCAAAGAATCCTACACCTGAAATTGCTCTTCTTATGGAAATTAGAGATGCTCTTGTAAACAAGAAATCTACTAAAGTAGCTGAAGCTAAGGCAACTGAAGCTGTTACTGAAAAAGCTGAATAAAAAAGATAAAACCATAGAATCTTCTATGGTTTTTCTTTTGCTTATATTTAATTATTATAATGATAATGAGCTAATAATAGTTGCATAAATATCAGTATCAGATTTATCTAAATCACCAAGTGATATATGGGCATCTTCCATCCATGCTCCTAATGATTTAAATCTGCCATATTTTGGATTATATCCTTCTTCTACTACATAATATTGGAATAAATTTAAATAGAATGATGAAAGGATAATTATCTCATGACAATTACCTGCTTCAATTCCATTTTCGGGCATTTTAATTGTAATAAAATCAAATCCTTGTAATGATTTAAATGTAACATCAATATCCATTAATGTATATGGACATATTTCATTTTTATTTTCATATGTCTTTTTTAATAATTTAAATACATAATCAGATTTTTCTTGTGTTAATTTATTTATTACCTTAACAGGATCTTTCATAAATAAATCTTGAAATTCATGATGTTCAAATATATGTCTTGTGTTCATAGTTTTAACCTCAGTATTATAATAATATGTCAATTTAAATCATTTTTCAAGACAGAAAAAAATACCTGCCATAAGACAGGTATAATTTTTTATTTAAGCTTCAATTACTTAACGATTTCAGTAACTGAACCAGCACCTACAGTGTGGCCACCTTCACGGATTGAGAACTTAGTTCCGTTTTCCATAGCGATTGGGTGGATTAATTCTACTGTCATTTCAGTGTTGTCACCAGGCATAACGAATGCTTCACCTTCTGGTAAAGTGATAACGCCTGTAACATCTGTTGTATGGAAGTAGAATTGAGGACGATAGTTAGTTGTGAATGAAGTATGACGTCCGCCTTCTTCTTTAGTTAATACATAAACTTGAGCTTTGAATTTTGAATGTGGAGTAACTGATCCTGGTTTAGCTAAAACTTGACCACGTTGTACTTTATCACGGTCGATACCACGAAGTAATACACCTACGTTGTCGCCTGCTTCAGCATAATCAAGAGTCTTACGGAACATTTCAAGACCAGTAGCAACTGAAGTTTGAGTTTCCTTAATACCTACGATTTCAACAGCTTCACCAAGCTTAATTTGACCTCTTTGAACTCTACCAGTAACAACTGTACCACGACCAGAAATAGTCATAGTGTCTTCAATTGGCATTAAGAATGGCTTGTCGTTTTCACGAGCTGGAGTTGGGATATATTCATCAACTGTATCCATTAATTCTTGTAATTTAGCTTCATAAGCTGGATCGCCTTCAAGAGCCTTTAAAGCTGAACCACGGATGATAGGAATATCATCACCAGGGAATCCATACTTAGATAATAATTCACGAGTATCCATTTCAACTAAGTCGATAAGTTCTTCATCATCAACCATATCGCACTTATTTAAGAATACAACGATTGCAGGAACACCTACTTGGCGAGCAAGTAAGATATGTTCTCTTGTTTGATCCATAGGACCATCTGTAGCAGCAATAACTAAGATTGCGCCATCCATTTGAGCTGCACCTGTAATCATGTTCTTTACATAGTCAGCGTGACCTGGACAGTCTACGTGTGCGTAGTGTCTCTTGTCTGTTTCATATTCAACGTGTGCAGTGTTGATTGTGATACCACGTTCCTTTTCTTCTGGAGCAGCATCGATTTGATCATATCTTGAAGCTTGTGCTAAACCCTTCTTAGAAAGGTAAGTAGTAATAGCTGCAGTAAGAGTTGTCTTACCATGGTCGATATGACCGATAGTACCAATGTTTACATGTGGTTTGCTACGATTAAATTTTTCTTTTGCCATATTAATTGGCCTCCTTATATTATTTTTATATTATTTTTTAATTTTTGTTGCTTATTTAATACTAAGACACGCTATTATTTTACAATAATAGAAATATCTTTGCAAGTGGTATTTAACTTGCAAGAGAGGGTTTAAGCTCTCTTCTTGCAAATTTCTTCTTGAACACTCTTTGGACATTGATCATAATGATGCATTTGCATAATGAATGTTCCTCTTCCCTGTGTATTAGAACGAAGGGAAGTTGCATAACCAAACATTTCTGCTAATGGTACATAAGCACGAATCTTCATACCATTACCATGTGCTTGTTTTTCTTGGGCTGATAACATACCTCTTCTAGAAGTTAAATCGCCGATAACGTTACCTAAATATTCTTCTGGAGCGTTAACGTCAACTTCCATAATAGGTTCAAGGATAACTGGCTTACATTTGTTAACCATTTCCTTAACTGCTAATGATGCTGCAACTTGGAATGCTGCATCTGATGAATCGACTTCATGGTAAGTACCATCGATTAATTCAGCTTTAACATCAATTAATGGATAACCAGCAAGGATACCATTTACCATTGATGCTCTTAAACCTTTATCAACTGATGGAATGAATTCCTTAGGAATTACACCACCAACGATTGCATCAACGAATTCATAGCCTTTATCTTTATTAGGGCTAAATCTGATAATTGCATGACCATATTGACCATGACCACCAGATTGACGAACGAATTTACCTTCGCATACGCCTTCTTGAGTGATTGTTTCACGATATGAAACTTGTGGAGCACCAACGTTACATTCAACGCTGAATTCTCTCTTCATACGGTCAACGATGATATCAAGGTGTAATTCACCCATACCAGAAATAATTGTTTCACCAGTTTCAGCGTTTGTATATCTACGGAATGTAGGATCTTCTTCAGCAAGCTTAGTTAAAGCGTTGTTCATCTTATCGATGTCTGCTTTAGTCTTAGGCTCAACTGCAACTGAGATAACTGGTTCTGGGAATACCATTTTTTCAAGAATACAATCATAGCCTTCTGCACAGATTGTATCACCTGTTGTTGTATTTTTGAAACCAATTGCTGCAGCGATATCACCAGAATAAACTTCTTTAATTTCTTCACGGTGATTTGCATGCATTTGCATGATTCTTCCTAATCTTTCTTTAGCATCTTTTGTTGTATTTGTGACATAAGAGCCTGAAGTGATATGTCCTTGGTAAACACGGAAATAAGTTAATCTACCAACGAATGGGTCAGTTGCAACCTTGAATGCAAGTGCTGCAAATGGTGCACTATCGTCAGATTTAACAACAATTTCCTTACCACTTGAATCTTCACCTTTAGCATCTGCTACATCTGTAGGAGCTGGTAAGAAATCAACTACATAATCAAGTACTCTTGATACACCGATGTTCTTGAATGCTGAACCGCATAATACAGGGAAGAATTTTGCAGAAAGTGTAGCCTTACGGATAACTTCTTTAATTTCTTCAACAGAAATTTCTTCACCTTCAAGATATTTCATTGCTAAGTCATCATCAAATTGAGAAATAGTATCTAATAAGATATCTCTTCTTTCTTGAGCAATATCAACTAAATCTGCTGGAATATCTGAAACTGTATATTTTTCTTCATCGCCACCATCAAAGGTATAAGCTTTCATTTCGATTAAATCAACTGAACCTTTGAATGTGTTTTCTGAACCAATTGGCCATTGAACTGCTGCAGCAACAACGCCAAGTCTATCATGAAGAGTACCTAATGAATATTCGAAATCAGCACCAATCTTATCCATTTTGTTAACGAATACGATACGAGGTACATTATATTCAGTAGCTTGTCTCCAAACTGTTTCTGTTTGTGGTTCAACACCAGCTTGACCATCTAATACTGTGATTGCACCGTCTAATACACGTAAAGATCTTGAAACCTCTACAGTGAAGTCAACGTGACCTGGAGTGTCGATAATGTTTACACGATATCCCTTCCAGTGTGCTGTTGTAGCGGCAGAAGTGATAGTAATACCACGTTCTTGCTCTTGTGCCATCCAGTCCATTGTAGCGGCACCATCATGTGTTTCACCAATTTTATGAATCTTCTTTGTTAAGAATAAGATACGTTCTGTTGTTGTAGTTTTACCAGCATCGATGTGAGCCATGATACCGATATTACGAGTTTTTTCTAAAGTAAATTCTCTTGCCATAGTTTTTTATACTCCTACTACCAACGGTAATGAGCGAAAGCCTTATTAGCTTCAGCCATCTTATGAGTTTCTTCTCTCTTCTTACATGCACCACCTAAACCGTTAGATGCATCCATGATTTCTTTTGCAAGTCTTTGATCCATAGTCTTTTCACTTCTAAGTCTTGCATATTTTACAAGCCACTTTAATGCAAGTGCTTGCTTTCTATCAGGACGTACTTCGATAGGTACCTGATAGTTTTGACCACCAATACGACGAGCTTTAACTTCTAATACTGGTGCGATATTTTCAAGTGCTTTGTTAAATACTTCTAAAGCGTCTTGACCTGTAGTTTCTTTAACAATGTCAAATGCGCTATATAAAATTGATTGCGCTGTACCTTTCTTACCATCAAGCATAAGAGTGTTGATAGTTCTTGTTACAACCTTTGAGTTGTAAATTGGATCAGGCAATACGTCTCTTTTTACAATGTGTCCCTTACGAGGCATAATCTTGTTCCTCCTTATTTAATAATTAGATTATAACGAATATTACTTCTCTTGAGCTTTAGGTCTCTTAGCTCCATATCTTGAACGAGCTTGCATTCTTCCTTGTACACCTGTAGCATCAAGTGTTCCACGGATGATATGATAACGTACACCTGGAAGATCCTTAACACGTCCTCCACGGATAAGTACTGTGCTGTGCTCTTGTAAAGTGTGACCAATACCTGGAATATAAGCTGTTACTTCCATTCCATTTGTAAGACGAACTCTGGCATACTTTCTTAATGCTGAGTTTGGCTTCTTAGGTGTCATTGTTGTAACACGTGTACAAACACCACGCTTTTGAGGTGATGGATAATTTGTATATCTCTTAGTAAGATTATTAAATCCAATACCTAAGCTTGGGCTCTTAGACTTTGAAGTCTTGTCTTGTCTTCCTTTACGTACTAACTGTTCTATAGTTGGCATAAATAATTTCTCCTTTCACTTTCGATAACATCAAAAGTAAATATTTTTTTGCGAAATGCTATTACATTATACCAATTTATTTTTAATAGTCAATAACTTTTTTTAATATTTTTTTGTATATTTGAAACACCGACAACCGTGTTTTACTAAATATTTAGTGTTTTCAATACTTTTTTTAAATCAATCATATTTTTAAAATAATTACAATATTTAATTATGAAACACCGACATGCGTGTTTTACAAATAAAAAAGGATGGTCGCCCATCCTTATTTATTATATTAATATATATTATTCTAATGTTTCACTATCTTTTGGAGCTTCTTTTGCTGTAGCATTATAAATAATATTTAAAATACCAGGAACATTTGCACCAAATACTATTGCAAGAACACCATAAGCAATATTTTTGCCTTTTCTTTCTTCTTTAAATTCATGCTTTACTTCCATTCTAATTAGATTATTAAATACTAATCCAGCAACGAATGCTAAAGCACCAAGTAGCATACCTACGCCCATGCCAACACAGAAGCCTTTTACAAATGCTTTTGTTACTTCTGGATCTTTAAACACATCCTTTTCAATCATTTCATTTATAATCTTATCATCTGTTGAAGCAATAAAGAAAACGACTGATGTAACCGCAAAAGATATGATTGCGAAAATAAGAATTACATTATATACAACTGTTAAAATTTGAATTGCTCTTCTCATATCATCACCTCAAATATATTATATAACATATATTATATTTGTAAATATTGAAAATTTTATAACTTTATTATATTATTTATTTATATTGATTTATTGAGGTGATTTTATGAATAAAGAGATGTTAGAATTAGGTTCTAAAAGATCTATAATTAGAGAATTATTTGAATTTTCTAAAAAAAGAAAGGCTGAAATTGGTGCAGAAAATGTTTATGATTTCTCATTAGGAAATCCATCTGTTCCACCATGTAAAGAGGTTGATGATACATTAAAGCAAATTGTTGATGAATGTCCTTCTGATTATGTACATGGTTATACTTCTGCACAAGGTGATAATGAAGTAAGAAAAGCTATTGTTAAGGATTTAAATAATAGATTTAATACAGCATATACATTTGATCAAATATATATGACATGTGGTGCTGCAGCATCGTTATGTATTACATTTAGAGCAATTGTTGAAAGCAAAAAGGATGAAATACTTGCTATTGCACCATATTTCACAGAATATAAAGTATTCACTGAGGGTGCAGGTGCAACATTTAAGGTAGTTCCTGCAGATACAAAGAATTTCAATATTAATTTAGTAGAGCTTGAAAAAATGATTAATATCAATACTAAAGCAATCATTGTAAATTCTCCAAATAATCCTACAGGTGTTGTATATACTAAAGAATGCTTAGTAAAAGTAGCTGAAATATTAAGAAAAAAAGAAAAAGAATATAATCATCCAATCTATATCGTATGTGATGAACCATATCGTGAAATTACATATGGTGATGCAAAGGTATCACATATTCCATCACTATATGATAATACTATTGTATGTTATTCTTATTCTAAATCATTATCATTACCAGGAGAAAGAATCGGTTATATTTTAGTTCCTTCTTCTGTTACTGATTCAAAAAATATTTATCTTGCTTGCTTAGGTGCAGGAAGAGCTTATGGTTATGTATGTGCACCAAGCTTAATGCAACATGTAATTGAAAAGGTTGCAGATAAAACATCTGATATGAATGCATATGTAGTTAATAGAAATCTTATCTATGATGGATTAACAAAAATTGGTTATGAATGTGTAAAACCAGAAGGTGCCTTCTATTTATTTGTTAAATCATTAGATGATGATGCATACAAATTTATGGAACGTGCTAAAGAATATAATATTATTGTAGTTCCATCAGATAATTTTGGTATTACAGGATATGTAAGATTAGCATATTGTGTATCAAAAGATACTATTTCTAATTCTTTACCAGCATTTAAAAAATTATTTGATTCATATAAATAATAATTGAGGGGAACAAAATCCCCTCAATAATATATGTCCTCGTAGCTCAGCTGTATAGAGCACAAACCTCCTAAGTTTGGGGTCGCTGGTTAGAATCCAGTCGGGGACGCCATAAAGATATTAAAACAGCTCCAGAATTAATAGTTCTGAAGCTGTTTTTTATAATCATAACTTATTTATTTGTAGCTTATTTTATTCTTATTTCTCCTAAATAATTAAGCTCATTAATATATTTTCCATTCATAAGCTCATATGATCTACCTAAATTATCAGTAATTTTTAAATATACCTTTATTTTTTTGGCATTTCCTAATCCAGCACTTAAATTTATATTTAAATCTGAATCAGTTATTGTTTTTATTACCGATTTATTATTATCAAAATATAATTTAGCATTTAAATCTCTTGTAATATGGCTAAAACCCATATTAGCTAAATTAATATCAACTTTTATTTGATCATTATTAACTGAATAATCAAATTTATCTACATATAACTTAAAGCCCATATGATTTGTCATATAATTATAAAATGATTGATTATTATATGTCTTATCCTTCCATGAAACAACTACTGAATTATCCCATTCATAATTAAGATATGTTAAATTTATTAATTTCATCTCTTTTATAATTTCTTCATATGAAAAATAAGATGTTGGTTCTCCTATACATTCTCCACCTGTTAAATTATTAAGCTTATTAATAAATTTAGTTTCTTTATCTCTAGCATCTAAGGTTTCATAAGTTCCTTTATCTAAATTTGTACCATAATAGCCATCATCATACATTCCAAGACGAATACTATTATCATTAAATTCATCTAGGTTATCTAATGTATAACCTAGATATTTATAAATAAATACAGGCTTTCTAACTAATATTGGTAACTCCTTTACCTCATTTAACCATGTAGGTATTAATTCATTATAAGTATCTTGATTATCTAAAATTGATGTATGCATCTCACCCCAAGGTCCAATTAACCCACATTCAACCGCGATAATTAAATCCTTATAATCATTAATAACTTCACTTAGGCTTTTAATATGCTCCTTCATTTTAGAAATTGATGGTTCTTTATCTGCATCACCATTAAATCCATCATATGCAAATCTTATTATTAATGAGCATTTATTAGCTTTAGCATTTGCAAAATAATCATCTAATACATTAATTGCAGATTCAGTTATATCTGAATCGGAATCACCATTATTAGCTTTAGAAAAATCAGATAAATCAATCCTAACATGATAAAAGCCATTATTATAAAACTCATAATCAGGCTTTTCTGATTCTCTTTTTAATGTTAAATATCTAGTTCTATAAAACCCCATTCCAGGATTTATAACTTCTGTTGTCTTAATATTATTTTCAAATCCCACTAATTCATTATCAATAATATTAGTTTCTGTTATAGACTCTATATTCTTATCACTATTAATATCTTTATTTTTATTACATCCAATAAGACATAATGCAAATATTAAAATTGGAATTAATAATCTATTTTTCATAATAAAACCCCATAAAAATATTTTGTCATCATAATATCATTCATAAACAATA
>JAILBI010000026.1 GCA_024681175.1 Acholeplasmatales bacterium | reverse complement strand
TATAAATTTACAAATTATGATATGGAAACATTTATTTTACCTGAATTATATCGAAATGTTCCTTTTGCAAAATTTGATTTAAATGAATTAAATAAATGTAATAATTTAAAAGAAATAATTGCGCCAAATAAAATCAATTATTCAACTATAGATGGTGTTTTATATAACAGTGATGAAACTGAATTATTATTCTATCCTAAGAAAAAAGAAACTACTGAATTTAGAGTTCCTTATACAGTTGAAAAAATTTGTGATAATTCAATTAATAATCCTTATATTGAAACATTAGAAATTGATGAAAATGTAGAAGAAATAGGCGAGAATGTATTAATTGGTGCAACATCTATAAAGAATTTAAAAATACCATTTATTGGAAAAGATAATTTAGATGAAGAAAATGATTTATCATATTTATTTGGTGAAGAATTACCTTCAATTGAAAAATTAGAAATCAATGATGGTTATATTAATGAAAACACATTAGAAGGATTAACATCATTAAAAGAATTAACAATTAAATCTAATATTGATACTGTTGATGGTACTTATTTTAATGATTTAACATTATTAGAAAAAGTAACATTACCAAATGTTAAAAATATTGGTGAAAATACATTTAAACAATTTAAAAATTTAACTGAAATATCTATACCTAATTTAGAAAATATTGGTAATTATGCATTTGATGGATGTTATGCATTAACATCAATTAATTTATCTAATGTTTCAACAGTTGGTGATTATGCGTTTAGAGATTGTAAAAATATATTATCAATAGATTTAACAAATATCTCTACAGTCGGACAATATGCATTTAATGGTTGCGTTAAAATTACAGAGGTAGATTTAAAAAATTTTACAAATATTCCTGATGGTCTATTTAGAAATTGTAAAGCTTTAACAACAATTAAAAATCAGGAAAATGTTTTATCAATAGGTGAGTCAGCATTTGCTTATTGTACTTCATTAGAGTCTATTCAATTTGATAATGTGTTGTCTTTAGCTAGTAATGCTTTTAACGAATGTTCAAAATTAGCTAATATTAGTTTGAATTCACTAGAAACAACAGAAGGATATGTATTTCAAAATTGTAAAGCATTAAAGACAATTAGTTTAGCTAATTTAAAAACATTAGGTGAATATACATTTGCAGGATGTGAAGCATTAACTTCTGTTTCAATTCCTAAGGTAACAGTATTATCTAAATTTGCATTTGGTACATGTAAAGCATTAGAAGAATTTGATTTTTCAAACATTACTGAAATAGGCTCATATTCATTTAGTGGTTGTAGTAAATTAAAATTTAATAAAGGCAGCACTTTAGATATTTTAGATTTAACTAATGTAACTAATATAAAAGATAATGCATTTAAGAATTGTACATCTTTAGCTGGAGTAAGATCTAATGTTACGACAATCAATAATTCAACATTCTATGGTTGTGCAGCATTAAAATCAATTTATTTATCTAGTGCTACAACAGTTGGTGAAAGTGCATTTGAAAATTGTACATCCTTAGATACAATTAATTTAGCTAAGGTAGAAACAATTGGTAAAAATGGATTTAAGGGTTGTACATCACTTAAAACTTTTGTTTCTACAACATTGAAAACTGTTTCTGCAAATGCTTTTGAAGGCTGTACAAAATTTGAAACATTTAATTCTGGCTCTACAACATCAGTTGGAGATTATGCATTTAAAAATTGTACATCATTAGATAGAGCTGTAATATCTGGAGCTACATCTTTAGGTACTACCATTTTTTATGGTTGTAATAATATTACTGTAATAGATGCAGCAAACTATAATGGTTCCGTAGCATTTTTCCAATCTGGACTAGTATTAAATAATAATGCATCTTTAAGAATTGGTATTACTGAAATTTCTAGTTCCAATGTAAATCAATTAAATATGTTTTATAGTATTACTGCAAATAAGGCAACATCATTGACTGCCTCATTTGAAAGTAATACAAAAATAGGTGTATTTTCATCTAGTTCTTTAACTTCAATATCAGCAAATGCATTTAAAAATTGTTCGAATTTAACTACTTTTAGTGGTGCCGCTATAACATCGATTGGAAATAATGCATTTAATGGATGTACATCATTAACTAAAGTAACATTAACTAGTTTAAAATCAATTGGACAATATGCATTTTATGGAACTTCAATAACTTCATTTTCTGGCAATAATGTTACATCAATGGGAATTTATGCATTTGCTAATTGTAAAAAATTAACATCTGTATCATTTGATAGTTTGTCAACTATTAGCTCATATGTATTTCAAAATTGCTCAGCTTTGGAAACTATTTCATTTTCATCTGCTACAGTTATTAATTCAAATACATTTGATAGTTCAGGATTAATAGAAGTCACAATGCCTAATGTAACGACAATAAATGAAAGTGCATTTTATAATTGCGCTAATTTAACAAAAATTTCATTTACAGGTTGTAAAACAGTATATCAAAAGGCATTTCAAAATTGTGGTAAATTATCATCCGTATCTTTAACTAATTGTACAGATGTTAAGGCTTATGCATTTAGTTATTGTGTAGGATTAACATATATTTCAATGGCAAAATTAACTACTTTAGGAGAATATGCTTTTGAATATTGTAAATCATTACAAAGTGTATATTTTGAGAATCTTAAAAAAATACCAAGTCATTGTTTCTATTATTGTACAAGTTTATCATCTTATTCTTATGCTCATGTTGTTACAAATGTACAAGCATATGCATTCTCAAATTGTAGTAGTCTATATTCTGGTGGAACTAGTAATGATCCTCACTATACATCTTTGAATTTTGATAGTGCTACATATATTGGAAATAATGCATTTGAGTATTGCTCATCAATTACTTCAATTAGTTTAAGAGGATTATTTTCTGCGGGGTCTGATATCTTATATAATTGCCATGCTTTAATTAATATTGACCTTTCTGAAGAATATTTAAATGTTACCTCATATACATATTTAAATTCGGATGCATTTAACCGTATAAATAGTAATGGTGGTACGAGAGCAATAAATTTTATAATCGGTTCTGTACCAACAGCAACTAATATGGGTGCGTATTTATTAACTTTCCTTAATTCTGGTTCTTATGTGTATATATATATTCCAACAGGTGGAAAATTAAGCACATATTTACCTAGTGGTGCACGTATATATGATAGTGATTTTAAGAGCTTAGGTAAAATGCAAACCGCATATGGTTATGATATATATGTATTTCAATATAAATAATATTAGGAGAAAGAAATGAAAAAGAAAAAAATATTAATGCCACTACTTTTAGGCTTAACTGCAGTAACACTTGTTGGCTGCGGAAGTAAGAAAAATGAAAATGTTAAAGATCAAACATCTATTCCAGCTGATGAACAAGATGTGTCTACAATTGATATTTCAGAATTCAAAATTACATTTGTAAATTATGATGGAACAGAATTATATTCATATAATGCAAAAAAAGGTTCTATACCTCAATATAAAGGTGATACACCTGAAAGAAATGATGGTAATTTATATGCATCATATGTATTTGATGGCTGGGATAAGCCATTTGAAGAAGTAGAAGGTAGTATGGTTTATACTGCTAAATATAGAGTTCAATATTCTCAAACTTATTATTCAAATGGTTTATTATTTGAATTATCTGAAGACCAACAAAGCTGGTTTATTAGAAAATATTTAGGTTCTGAAGAAAATGTTGTAATTCCTGCAACATTTGATGGAATGCCAGTTACAACAATTTTACCTGGCGCATTTTGTGATAATGATTTTATAAAATCAATTCACATCGGTGCTAATGTAACATATATTGGTGAAAATGCATTCTTAAATTTAAAAGAAATTGAACAAATAACAGTATCGGATACAAATAAAGTATTTAGAGTTATTGATGACGCCTTAATTGGTATTTATCAAAGACAATCAACAGTTCCAGGTGAAACATTAAAGCCTGTTAAATCATTTATTTATATGCCTTCAACAAGAAAAGGATTCTATGAAATCCCTGAAGATTATTCAGTATATAGAGGATGCTTATCAAATTCTCATTTAAATGATTTAAAATTCTCAACTGATGTATTTAAACCAATGAATATTAAAGATGATTTCCAAGCTACATTAGTTAATTCATCTTCAAATCAATATGTATTTAAGGATTTATTTGGTGGTACTGAAAAGGATGTTAATGAAGCTGATATTATTCATGTAATTGTATCAGGTGGTAATATACCTTCAGGTATGTTTGCAAATAATACAAAGCTTGAATCAATTTCATTGTATGAAAATGAATTAAATCCAATTACTGAAATTGGTGCCCTTGCTTTCTATGGCTGCGGTTCATTAAAATCAATGGTTATTCCAAATTCAGTTGAAACAATTAGAAAGAAAGCTTTCCAAAATTGTTCATTTAAGACATTTGATATTGGTCGTGATGATGAATTTAATTTACAAACAGTAGAAGATTATGGTCTATTCTGTGAAGTTGAACAAAGATCTTTATATAATGGTATTGAATATATTGGTAATGCTGTAAATCCATATATTTTAGCTTATGGTCTTGATAAAAATAATACAAGAACAAAAGATCAAGTTGCATTAACACAGGATACATATTTCATAAGAGATGAATTTATGAAAGATCCATATTTCTCAGTAGGTGTAACTAAATTTAATTTAAATAATGCCCAAATTAGATCTATTGGTGCTTATGGTCTATTTTATCTTGAACAAGAATTAAAATTACCTGAAACAGTATCATATATTGGTAAAACTCCAATTGCAAATCTTACAGCACAAAAAAATGATGGCCATATTTTTTATTTAGAAGATAAGAAAAATGATAAATATTATATTGGTACATCAGCTAATTTTGATTTAGATTTAGATAATACAGTTAAGTTTATTACATCTAACATTTTCGCAAGCGTAGATGAAATGGGTACAGTATCAAGCAATAAATATTTCAATTATAATAATATTACACATCAATTATATTCTAAAGATTATAAGAAATTCTTATTTACAGATACAAGTGATACTGAAATTGAATTAAGTCCAGATACTGTTGAAATTTGTCCTTATGCATTTAATGGAACTGGAATTGAAACAATTAAAGCTTCATTCTTAGATTATATTGATGATAATGCATTCTTTAATTATAGTGGTACTGAAGCATTAGAAATTAGATATATTAATGCTGAAGGTAATGATTTAATTGAAGATAGATTTGATAATATTGTATATTTATCAAATTCAATCTTTAATGATACAACATTAACAAGTTTCAATGTTGGTAATAAGCTTGCATATCTTGCAACAATTAATAAATCTGATAAGACATTAAAAATATTAGAAACAGAAGATTATTCAGTAATTAAAGAAAATAAAGAAGCTGAAAATATCAAATTTGATTATTATGATAATTTTAGTGATTTTGAAAGAATCTTTAAAGAAAATGGATTTATTACTTCATTAATTATGATAATTGAATAAATAGATAAATATGTATGCATTTTGTGCATACATATTTTTTTTATCAGTTTATTAAATTGAATTTTTATATTAAATATGGTATTTTATTATAGGAGTGTGATTTTATGAATATATGGCACGATATAGATAATGATAGAATAACAGTTGATCAATTTATTTCTTGTATAGAAATACCAAAAGGTAGCAAGAAAAAATATGAACTAGATAAAGAAACAGGATTAATTATATTAGATAGAATTTTATATACATCTACACATTATCCTGCAAATTATGGTTTCATCCCAAGAACATATTCACAGGATAAGGATCCTTTAGATGTTTTAGTTTTATGTGATGAATCATTTGACCCACTTGTTCTTGTTAGAACAAGAGCAATTGGTGTTGTCAAAATGATTGACAATGATGAAATTGATGAAAAAATTATTGCAGTATGTGTAAATGATCCTAATATGAATGTTTATAATGATATTTCTGAATTACCTGAGCATAGAATGAATGAAATTAAGCATTTCTTTACTGTATATAAGCAGCTTGAAAATAAAGAAACAGTCATTCAAGAAGTATTAGGAGTGGATGCAGCAAAAGAAATTATTAAAAATTCTATTGATGCATATAATAATTTATATTTAAAATAAGGAGTTTTATTATGGCTTTACAAGCTGGTATAGTAGGTTTACCTAATGTTGGTAAATCAACACTTTTTAACGCGATTACAAAGGCAGGCGCACTTGCTGCAAATTATCCTTTTGCAACAATTGAACCAAATGTAGGTATGGTTAATGTGCCTGATGAAAGATTAGATAAATTATGTGAAATGTATAACCCAAAGAAAAAGGTTCCTGCAGTATGTGAGCTTAAGGATATCGCAGGACTTGTTAAAGGAGCATCTAAAGGTGAAGGACTTGGTAACCAATTCTTAGCTAATATTAGAGACTCTGATGCAATAATAGAGGTTGTACGTTGCTTTGAGGATAAAAATGTTACCCATGTAGAAGGTGGAGTTGATCCTGTTCGTGATGTACAAATAATAAGAGTAGAATTAATATTATCTGATTTAGAACAGGTTCAAAAAAGAATTGAAAAAATTGCTAAAAAGGCAATGAGCAAAATTGATGATGCACCAGAAGAATATGCATTATTAAAAAAAATTGAAGAAGCATTAAATAATGAAAAGACAGTAAGAAGCTTAGATTTTTCTGAAAAGGAATTAGAATATGTTAAAAATTATAATTTCTTAACATTTAAGCCTTTTATGTATGTAGGTAATGTTTCTGAAGATTATATTGCAGATCAAACTGATGATGAAAATTATCAAAAGCTTTTAGCTTTTGCGAAAGCTGAAGGAGCAAGATGTATTGCAATATCAGCTCAAATAGAAGCCGAGCTTGGTGAGATGAGCGATGAAGATAAATTAACATTCTTAGCTGATTATGGTGTAAAAGAACCAGGCTTAAATAAATTAATTAAAGAAGCATATGATCTTTTAGGTTATGAAACATTCTTTACAACAGGACCAGATGAATGTAGAGCATGGACATTTAAAAAAGGAATGCTTGCACCTCAATGCGCAGGAATCATTCATACAGATTTTGAAAAAGGCTTTATAAGAGCTGAAACATTATCATATGATGATTTAATTGCTTGTGGTACAGCACTTAAGGCAAAAGAAAAAGGATTAGTTCGTCAAGAAGGTAAAGATTATCCTGTTAAAGATGGCGATATAATTTTATTTAAATTTAATGTTACAAAATAGTAAAATTGGAGGAAAAAATCCTCCAATTTTTTATATATAAATGTTATAATTTTAAAAAAGGGAAAAATAAAATTTTATTTTTATTAGGGTGTGTTATATGAAAATAAAAAATATCAAATATGAATTATTAAATTGTACACTTAATTATAGATTAAATGATAAAAATATATATTTATATCATAATGGATTAAATATAAGTAATAATCCATTAAATGTAAATGTAGGTTTAATAATTAAAAATGATGGAACAATAGATAATTCATATTTGATATTTTTTATTTTCATATAACACACCCTAATAAAAATAAAATTTTATTTTTCCCTTTTTTAAAATTATAA
>JAILBI010000273.1 GCA_024681175.1 Acholeplasmatales bacterium | reverse complement strand
TCACGTTCAAGCTCCATAGAATCAAGCATTTGATCTTCCATATCATGAATATCAATGCTTTCACAGATTTCTAAAATACGATCTGATAAGGTTGTTTTACCATGATCAATGTGGGCAATGATCGAAAAATTTCTTATTAATTTTTGCTTTTCTTCTAATTTCTTAAAATCAATGTCCATAAATACTCCTTTAAACATAAAAATTGTATCAAAATATTCAATATTTTTCTATATATTTTTAAATAAAATCGCTATTCAATTACTGAACAGCAAAATTATTCTTTATTATCATTAAAATATAGGTATTTATTTATCTATGCTTATTACAAATAGATAAAAAAATGTTGATAAACAATTTGTCTATCAACATTTATAATTATTAAATTATACAGTCTATAAGCCATGTTCTGTACCCAAAGGGCCGCAACTATTTATCTATGGTTTCCCATCCTAGATATATCTTCTTGTTCGACTATCTAGACTCTCCTACCAAATTTTGGATTTCTGACTTAAGGAGTTTACCGCGTTTCATTCTTACCTTTCGATAAGACTCGTCTCTGTGGCACTTTATAAACTACACCATATCATAAAGACTTAGGCTTCATTCGTCGTCACTTGCGTGCCTGAACTTATTTATTAATTCAGCATAATCACTACATTCATCACAGAATGTGTCAGCATGGACTTTCCTAACGGTTGCCCGCTCAGTTGCGCGACTGCAATAAAATTCTATTTTTATTTTATTTAAAAATCAAGATTTATTCTGATTCTTTTTTAGAATTCTTCTTTGAAGCATCCTTTAATGCATCTTTTCTTGATAAGTCAATTTGACCTTTTTCATTAACCTTGATGCACTTAACGATGATTTCATCACCAAGAGAAACTACATCTTCACATTTTTCAACTCTATCTAAAGCAAGCTTAGAAATGTGACATAAGCCTTCACAGCCTTCCCAAAGTGATACAAATACACCATATGGTTCAATTCTTGTAACCTTACCTTGATAAATCTTACCAACTTCAGCTTCTCTAATTGAATTTAAAATATATTCAATACATTCCTTAGCTGTATCATAATTATCATGCATTACATATAATCTACCATCTTGTTCAACATCAATCTTAACATTGTCAAATTTTGCAATTGTTTCATTGATTGTCTTTCCACCTGAACCAATGATATCTTTAATCTTATCTGGGTTAATAACTGCAGATAATACCTTTGGAGCCCACTTAGATAATTCTTTTCTTGGAGCTGCAATAGTAGTTTTCATATGTTCAAGAATTTCAATTCTACCTTTTTTAGCTTGTGCTAAAGCTTCACGTAAAATTTCATAAGAGATACCTCTTACTTTAATATCCATTTGTAAAGCTGTGATTCCTTCAGTAGTACCTGCTACCTTGAAATCCATATCGCCAAGATGATCTTCCATACCTTGGATATCAGTTAAAATTGTATAATTCTTTTCATCTTGCATAATTAAGCCCATAGCAATACCTGCAACAGGAGCCTTAATTGGAACACCTGCAGCCATTAAAGCTAATGTGCCTGAACAAATAGTTGCTTGGCTTGAAGAACCATTTGATTCTAAAATTTCAGATACAACACGAATTGTATATGGGAATTCCTCAACTGATGGAATAATATAAGATAATGCTCTTTCACCAAGTGCACCATGACCAATTTCTCTTCTTCCTGGAGCACCATATCTTCCTGATTCACCAACTGAGAATGCTGGGAAGTTATAATGAAGCATAAATCTCTTATTATCTTCATCATCTAAGCCATCAACGATTTGAGCATCAGATAATGGAGCTAATGTTACAACACCTAAAGATTGAGTTTGACCTCTTGTGAATAATGCTGATCCATGAGCTCTTGGTAAAACATCAACTCTAGATGAAAGTGGTCTGATTTCATCAACAGCTCTTCCATCAGGTCTAATTTTATCAACAGCGATCATTCTTCTTACTTCGCCATGTAAAATTTCATCTAATACATATTGAACATTCTTTAAATATAAAGCTTTTGCATCAGTATCTTCAACCTTAATATCGCCTAAGTCTTTGATAAATACCTTTTTACCAAATTCTTCTAAAGTATCTTGATTTACTTTATCAATTGCTGCATAACGTTCAAGCTTATCTTCAACTTTGATAGCCTTTAACATTTTATCTTCAGCAAATGCTTTAACTGCTTTTTCAATATCCTTATCAACAGAGAATAATTTTGGTACATATTTTTCTCTGCCAACTTCTTTTATAATCTTTTCTTGGAATTCACATAATCTTTGAATTTCAGCATGACCAAATTTTAATGCTTCCCACATTTCATCTTCTGAAACGAATTTCGCACCAGCTTCAACCATGTTAATTGCCTTATGTGTACCTGCAACTGTTAAATTAATTGTAGATTGTTCTAATTGTTCAGGTGTAGGGTTAATTACAAGCTCACCATCAATTTTTCCAACAACAACACCTGCGATAGGTCCTTCAAAAGGAATATCTGAAATTCCAAGTGCAATTGATGAGCCAAGCATTGCTGCCATAGCTGATGAACAATCAGGGTCATATGATAATACAGTATTTACTACCTGTACTTCATTATTAAATCCATCTGCGAATAAAGGACGAATAGGTCTATCAATTAATCTTGAAACTAATGTTTCATGAGTTGATAGCTTTCCTTCTCTTCTCATAAAGCCGCCAGGAATCTTTCCTGCTGCATATAACTTTTCCTGGTATAAAACCATTAATGGGAAAAAGTCTTGAGTAGATTCAATATTATTTGAAACTACTGCTGTTAAAACTACTGTGTCGCCATAACGAACTACACAAGCGCCATTTGCTTGTTTGGCAACTTCTCCGATTTCAACTGAAAGGTTTCTTCCTGCCCAGTTGTATTCGAAACGTTTAATATCTTCCATTTCTTTTTTCTCCTTACATACTCGTATATTATAACACATTAAAAAAAATATACACGCTTTATTTTTAAAAAAATAAAAGCCCTTATAAAAACTATTTAAAAACAGCTTAAATAAAGGCTTAAATTATTATTCTGGTTTATATTCTGGCTTTTTATAAAGCTCATCCATTTCAGGCTCAATATCTACATCCCAAACCTTTTCTTTCCAATCAGCTTTTTCATAATCCTTAATTGAAATAGAAACATGAGAAATATCACAGCCTAAAAGCTCTGCAATATCCTTTGCAATTTTATCAGCACATTTTTGTTTAACTTCT
Organism: Acholeplasmatales bacterium; assembly: GCA_024681175.1. Next base: position 3,837 of record JAILBI010000273.1, on the reverse strand, counting down.
TCAGTTCTACCCTTATAGCATTTAATTGTTACATGTGGCATATATAACCCTCCTTTAAATTTATTTTATTTTACCTTTGGTAAAGTATCAAATGATTTTTGTAATTCTTCATCAGTTGGAATATAATCAGTCATTTCACCATCATGGAATTTCTGATATGCAACTAAATCGAAATAACCAGTTCCTGTTAAGCCAAATAAAATATTTTTAGCTTCACCAGTTTCTTTACATTTTAAAGCTTCATCTATTGCAGCTTTAATTGCATGGCTTGATTCTGGTGCAGGTAAAATACCTTCTGTTCTTGCAAATAATTCAGCTGCTTCAAATACCTTTGTTTGTTCAACTGATCTTGCTTCAATTAATCCTTCATGATAAAGCTCAGATATAATTGGGCTCATACCATGATATCTTAATCCTCCTGCATGGTTTGCAGATGGAATAAAATTAGATCCTAAAGTATACATCTTAGCTAAAGGACAAATCTTTCCTGTATCTGCAAAATCATATGCAAATACACCTCTTGTTAAGCTTGGACATGATGCAGGCTCTACTGCAATAAATCTATAATCAGCTTCACCTCTTAATTTCTCACCCATAAATGGAGAAATTAAACCACCTAAATTTGATCCACCACCAGCACAGCCAATGATGATATCAGGCTTAACACCAATTTTATCAAATGCCTTTTTAGCTTCAAGACCAATAATTGATTGATGTAATAATACTTGATTTAATACAGAACCTAAAATATATCTATATCCAGGTGTCTTTACTGCAACCTCTACAGCTTCTGAAATTGCACATCCTAATGATCCTGTTGTACCAGGATGCTCAGCTAAAATTTTCTTACCAATCTCAGTAGTCATAGATGGAGATGGTGTAACCTGGGCACCATATGTTCTCATAACTTCTCTTCTAAATGGCTTTTGTTCATAAGAAACCTTAACCATATATACCTTAGAATCCATTTTGAAGAATGCAGATGCCATAGATACTGCAGTACCCCATTGACCTGCACCTGTTTCAGTTGTAGTACCCTTTAATCCTTGCTTTTTAGCATAATAAACCTGGGCAACTGCTGAATTTAATTTATGTGATCCTGAAGTATTATTTCCTTCAAATTTATAATAAATATGAGCTGGAGTACCTAATGCTTCTTCTAAAAAATAAGCTCTTACAAGTGGAGATGGTCTATACATTTTATAAAATTTTTGAATTTCTTCTGGAATATCAAAATATCTAGTATTATCATCTAATTCCTGTTTAGCTAATTCTTCACAAAATACAGGCTTTAAATCCTCAAGTGTTGCAGGCTTCATTGTTGCAGGATTAATAAGTGGAGCTGGTTTAATTTTCATATCAGCTCTAACGTTATACCATTGTGTAGGAATTTCATCCTCTTCTAAATAAATTTTATATTTTTCATTATTTTTCATTATCTTTGCTCCTTAAATAATAACATAATTATTATATCTCAATTTATTAAAAATAAAAACCCTCAATTGAGGGTTAATATTACTTACGAAGTCCAAGCTTGTTGCATAATTCTTCATAACCCTTAAGATCAGTGTCCTTAAGGTATGCAAGAAGTCTTCTTCTATGACCAATCTTAATCATTAAACCACGCTTAGATTGGAAATCATGGATATTAGTTTCGAAATGCTTATTAAGATCATTGATTTCTTGAGTTAATAAAGCGATTTGTACTTCTACAGAACCAGTATCCTTATCGTTCTTACCATAAGTCTTAACGATATTTTCTTTTACTTCCTTAGTTAAAGCCATTTTAATTTTCCTCCTGTTTTAAATTATTGGCGACATACAACGTATAAGACGAGGAATCTACATACCACGCATGCGTCTTAAATATTTTATAACAAATAAAATAATAATCAAGTATTTTTATTAAAAATTATGATTATCTTACAAATAAGACAAAAAGAACAATTATTACAATAAAAAAAGAGTAAAATAAATTACTCTTTCTTTTCTAATAATTTTAAGCATTCATTTTTATCTTTTTCTAATTGATTTTTAAGCATATCTAAATTATTAAATTTAGATTCATTTCTTATTCTTTCAATAAAGAATATTTCTATATTAAGTCCATATATATCTTTATCAAAATCAAATATATTAACCTCTAATGAAGGCTTATCTCTAAATGATACAGTAGGATTATGACCAATATTTGCCATACCATTATATATTTTATTTGCAATCTTTACTTTAGCTAAATAAACACCAGTCATCGGTAATAAATAATTAGTATAATCAATATTTGCAGTAGGATATCCTAATTCCTTACCATATCCTAAGCCTTTAATTACTTCACCCTTAATTGAATATTCTCTTCCAAGCATTCTAGATGCTTCATACACATTACCAGATTGTAATAATTCTCTTGTATACGTTGTAGATACTCTTACATTATCATAAATATATTTTTCAACAACATATAAATCAAATTCCTTAGCTAAATCATCCTTATCACCAAGGGCATATTTACCAAAAGTAAAATCATAACCACAAACAATACTTTTAATGCCAAGCATTTTAATTTTTTTAATAAATTCATCCTTATCCATATTGGCAAATTCATCATTAAATTCAATGATTATTAAATAATCAATACCCATTGATTCAATAATTTCAATCTTATGCTCAATTGGAGTTACTAAAGGATAATTTTTAATCTTTTTTAAAAATACTGATGGATGAGGATAAAATGTTAAAACTGCTGATTTTAAATTATGTCTTTTACATTCATCAAATAATTTTTGATGTCCTAAATGAACACCATCAAAATTACCAATGGCCGCACAAACAGGCTCAGGTAATTTTTTAAATTCTTGATTCTTAACAAAAATTGTTTTCATAAAAAACCTCAAAATATTAATACAGGCTTATATTTATTATTTTCTACCTCTTCATATAATGCAACAACCTTACCATTACATCTAACATAAAAAGGACCTTTTATATTTGTTTGTCTTTCATCAAATGTAACACCATTTTGTGCAAGATGACAAACAAATTCATTAACATCAAGATAAGGATATTTTAAAAATGATTCAATATTAATTAAATCATCCTTTTTAATATCTTCTACCTTTTTAGAATTTATAATAGATATATCGCCAATTTTAGTTCTTCTTAAATTTTTCGCAAGAGCGCAACCATTTAATAAAAGACCAAGATCATGAACAAAGCTTCTTACATAAAATCCTTTTGATACATTTAATCTTATTTCAGATATTAAATAATTATTTTCTTTTTTAAAAGAAAGAACCTCTATATCATATATTTTAGCACTTCTTTCTTTTATTTCAATACTCTTACCCTGTCTTTGATAGTCCAATAATTTCTTACCATTGACCTTAATAGCCGAAGTCATTGGAGGTATTTGAGTATCCTTATTTTTTAATATTTCAATCTTTTCTTTTAATTCATCTAAAGAAAAATTCATATCTATTTCTTTTATGATATTTCCATCAATATCATATGTATCTGATTCTTTACCAAATAATATTTCAACTATATATTCTTTATTTTTATTTTCAATAAAGCGTAATAATTTAGTTGCCTTACCCACACCTAAAATAAGTAATCCTGTTGCATTAGGATCAAGTGTTCCTGCATGGCCTACCTTTTTAGTTTCAAATAATTTTTTAATTTTAGAATCAGTATTAAAGCTTGATATATTTTTTTCTTTATCAATTAAAAGAAAGCCATCCATAATAACCTCATTTTTTTAATGAATAAATAATTAATATTTTACCATTTAATGATACATAACAATCATTAGAAATAATTTCATTAGATAAGCATAAATTA
>JAILBI010000258.1 GCA_024681175.1 Acholeplasmatales bacterium | reverse complement strand
AAGTATAAAAGTGTGGATAAAAGTGATATAATATAATTAATATATTATCGATTTATTACAAAATTGAAATGAGAGTGATGTTATGATTGAAGAAATTAAAAATATCACAAAATCCTTGTGAGGCAATTATGGCAACTATCTTACCTGAATCATATCTATATATACAAAAAGGTATAGTAGATTTTTCAAGTAATATTTTATCTTTAACTTTAATTTCTTCAATCATAACATCAATCTCATTTCAATTTTGTAATAAATCGATAATATATTAATTATATTATATCACTTTTATCCACACTTTTATACTTTTTTTATGTTTTAGTACATTTTTTATACAAAATTAAAAAAGTCGGAAAAAATTTCCAACTCTTTTTTATTACTTTTGATAGACTCTATAATCAAATCCTGTCTGTAAAGAACCATCTGTATATTCAAATGAGAATATTTTTATGGTTGTGCCGTCATCATAAATATATGTGTTTGTTTTTAATAAATCAGCACGCTTATATTCACCTTCATATTCATTAATTGTAACAAAACCATTTTGTATTGCATTAGCTGTAACATTATCCAAAAATGTAGTGACTTCTTCTTCTGTATCAAATACGTATTGAAGTGAATAAGCAAGTGTATCATCATAATCAAATTTGACATTTAAATATGTATATAAATCTCTACATTTATCAATTTTATCTGCAGTTGTAGTTTCAAAACCATTGGCTATTAATTCATTATAAGCTGTCTGATTGTTTATAAATTGTTCAGATTTATAAAACATTAAAACTAAGTCACCTTCAATAGTATATCTTACTGATCTTTTAATGTTTGAGTTTGAATATTCATAATAAATTTCATCTTCTTGAACTTTTTTAACATAATTATTATCTAATAAATTATTGATATAAGTTTCCATATAAGTGTTTACTTTTTCTAAATCACTATATCTAATTTGGACATTTAATGCCATATTATAATCAAAGAAATATAATAAATCTTCAGTTCTATGATTTTTTTCATCAGTTGCGTAAAATTCAGTAAAATTATCTGTTTTATTCAACTTGATAAAACCAAGTGAATTAATGGCATCATTGATTCCGTCTAAATCATTATATGTTTCTTCATCATAATATTTACTTGCAAAAATACTTACACCATAAGTTTCACTATATTCAACTAAAACATCAGAATAACATTTGTATTTTTCTCTTAAAAGAATTCTATATTTAGTTAAATATGTGCCTCCACTTAATTCTTCTTTAGTCTCAGTAAAACCCAAATCTTTTAATTTTTTAATATAATTATCTTTGTTTTCTTCTGTGGCATGACTATCTCTTATAACTACCTCATCAGTTGAAGCGTAATTGTCACCATTAATAGTTAGTGCATAACTTGCATAATCAGGAAACGGAACAGCAGTTGTACCATAACCAGGTAAAAATACTGAATCCAATATGAATTCATATACATCATCATACTGAGTTAATATTTCTGGATATTGTCTATTTTCGTTTTCCATCCAGGCTTTGGCTCTATCGTCACCTTTAGAATTTCCAAAAGAAATTGTAAAATCAATATCATTTAATATTGGATAGCCATCATCAAATTTAACAGTTATTGTCACATTGTTTGCCGAAATAGTAGATGCAGTTAGTACGATGTGATCAATTCTACTAGCAAACATATCACCGATTCCTGCAAAATTCTTACAAGTATTTATTACAGTAGAATCTTTAGACATAAATTCTAAAGGATTATCTACATTATTATAAAATAAATTCCATATATTTCCTTCTGAAGCCTCATAACTTGTCCAATAATTTGGTAAAGATGAATATACATAATCTATAGATTTATCAGAACCCATATATTCAATTTTGTTTATAGTTTCTCCATCAAAAGTAGCTTTAAATGTTTCATCTATCTTTTTACCTGTTGAATTTTCGTTTTTGATAGTCATATATGAATAATCTAAATGTTGACCGTCAGTATAATTAAAAGATATTAAATTATTAGAACTAACATTGACAGTTCTATAATTTGGTGTATCTATTGTATATTTTAAAGCATCTAAATTATATAAGAAATTATTCATGACAACTTCAGATGATATTACTTCAGATGAAGATTCAATTTCACTTGAAGATGATATAATTTCAGATGAAGATTTAATTTCTTCACTTGATGAAATAATTTTTTCACTTGATGATTCTTTTTTATTATTTTTACCATTACATGATAACAACATAAATGAACCACTAAATAATACTAAAGATGAAATAATAATGTTTTTTAATTTCATAATTTCGTACTCCTTTAAACTATAAGTGTAAACTTATAATATGATTATATATCAATTTTTAAACCATGTCTAAATTTTAGAAAATAAAAACGTATTACATAACTGTAATACGTATATTTTTTATTTAATATTATAAAATTCTTTTACTTTACCAAGCATATCTTGGGCTACTTTTCTACCTATTTGATATACTTCTTCTAATTTATTTGGATCTTTTTCACTCTTACCTATATTTAAAGGCTTTGGTGGTCTTATAACTAAGACTGTCCCTTCTTTTTCCATCTTTTCTATTTCTTCCATTTGATTATTATATATTAAATATCTTTCTTTCATCACTTTAGAAATCATTTTATGCTTATGTAATAATAATCTAATAAAAGGAGCTGTGCTTTTCTTTTTTCTATAGCCGTCTGGCTGAGTTAAAACGATGACGTTTTTGTCATAACCTTTATCTATCATATGCTTGTATGGTACTGGACATACTACACCACCATCCAAAAGTTCATACCCATCTATTTTTACGACTTTAGACACAATTGGCATTGAGGCAGATGCCCTCATCCACATGATATCACTTGAATCACCTTCCATACAATTATGGAATACTATTTGTCCAGTTTTTACATCAGTTGCCCCAACATAAAATTCCATTGGATTATTTTTATATGTTTCTATATCAAATATATCTAATTTATTTGGTATTTCATTATAACAAAAATCAGCATTGTATAAATCTCCAGTTTTAAATAAAGATTTCATA
>JAILBI010000257.1 GCA_024681175.1 Acholeplasmatales bacterium | reverse complement strand
ATTTATTTATACTTTATTTAAAAAATAAAAAATAATAATTTATGAATACCAAAATAAAAAATGTATGATATAATAACTATAAGGTATACATACTATTTTAATTTGCATAATATTAAAGTTTTATGTTATAATTTATATATGTAAATGACGATTAGTTTTTAGGAGGTTATTATGCGCGCAAATTATGTTACGCTAGTACATTTTAGTGAAGATGGTGAAATTGCTGATTACTTAGCAGAAATACTAGATGAGAAGCATGTTGAAGTTCACAAATTTGAAAAAGGTGAAGATTCAGATCAAGAAATCGATAAAGATATAAATAATTCATGTGGTCTTATTATTTTACATATTTCAGATGATTTTGATTATGGCGAATATGAAGCACAAATTAGAAAAGCAAATAAGAAATGCCAAATCATTTGTTGTTATGCATCTAAGAAGGTATATCAATCTAAATTCCCAATTAACGAAATTGAGCTTGTAGATGGATATCCAGTTGAAGCTTTAGCAAACGATATTTGCTCAATTATTGTAGGCTCTTATAATAAGGTTAAGGTTACAAGCTTCAATAGAAAGAAATATAGAAAAGAAGCATTCCAATTATTTAAGCAAGAAAATTATGTTTGGTCACTTTGCTTATTATTAAAATTATTTAGAAATAACGATCTTGAAGTTAAAGAAAGAATCGCAGATGCTTATCAATCAATTCAAGATAATGATAAAGCTATCAACTATTATTCAATTTCACTTCCTCAAAGTGAAAAGAATACTAGAGGTGCTACAGATGAAGATTCTCAAGGTATGATTTGTAACAACCTTGGTTATCTATATACTCAAACTAAGAACCTTGAATTTGCCGAAAGATATTTAAAGAAGGCTATCGATTTAAAGAATCCTGATGCATTATATAATTTAGGTTACTTATATGAATCTTCTTGGAATTATGATTCTAAGATGAGAAGAACAAAAGAAGGATATGACCTATATTGTCAAGTATTAAAAGAAGGTTATACTTCTGAGCAATCAAAAGAAAGAGCTAAAGATAAGCTTAAGAGAGCTGCAGATAGATTATTAAGAAGAAAGAATTATGCAGCTGCATTACAATATTATAAAGCAATCGGTGATGGTGGTAAGGCTGCTGAATGTATTAGAAATATTAAACGTATTAGACAGCTTTATGAAGAAAGAAAGAGACTTCAAGGTATGAAGAAGCCAGCTGCAGCAAAGACTCATGTTAAGCCAGCTGCAAAGCCAGTTGCTAAACCAGCTGAAAATGCTGATAAAGCTGAATAAAAAAATAAATGCTTATGGAATTTAATTTCATAAGCATTTTAATTTAAATAAGGCACTTTTTTAATAAAAGTGCTATAATAGTTTTGTGTAGAAAGGCTAGGTATAGTTATTATGTTAAAAATTGATATTATTTCTGGTTTCTTAGGAGCTGGAAAAACTACATTTATTGAACGTTTATTGACTACTAAATTAAAAGATGAAAAGGTATGCTTAATTGAAAATGAATATGGAGAAATTTCTATTGATACTGATTTAATTAAAGAAAAATCTTCAAAAATAGAAGTTAGAGAATTATCACAAGGCTGTATTTGTTGTTCATTAGTTGGTGATTTCTCTAAATCATTAAAGGAAGTAATTAGACAATATAATCCAGATAGAATTATTATTGAACCATCTGGAGTTGGTAAATTATCTGATATTGTTAAAGCTGTTATTGGTACTGAATTAAAAAATAATATTAATTCATTAGTATGTATGGTTGATGCTAAAAAAGCTAAAATGTATGATAGAAACTTTGGTGAATTCTTTGTTGACCAAATCGCAAATGCTCAAACAGTAATTTTATCAAGAACTGATATTTGTGATGAAGAAGTTGTTAAAACTGCATTAGATATAGTTAGAAGCCATAATCCTAATTGTATTGTTGTTACAACACCTATTAAGAATTTATCAGATGAAGATTTATTAAAAGCTTATGAAGGAATTGATGATAAATTAATTTCTGAAGAATTATTACATCATGATCATGATGAAGAAGAATGTGATGATCCAAATTGTGAATGTCACCACCACCATCATCATGACGAAGAATGTGAATGTCACCACCACCATCATCATGACGAAGAATGTGAATGTCATCACCATCACGATGACGATGACGACGATGATGAAGATGAACATGAACATCATCATCACCATCATCATGATGAAGAAGAATGCGATGATCCAAATTGTGAATGCCACCATCATCATCACCATCATGATGCAGATGAAGTATTTGAAAGTGTTGGAATCGAAACAGTTAAGAAATATGATTTAGATAAATTAAAATCATTATTAGATGAAATTGCTGATGGCAAATATGGTGTTATTGTTAGATCTAAAGGTATTATTATGGCAAATGATAATAAATGGTATGTATTTAATTTAACACCAGGTGAAGTATCAATTGAAGAATCTAAGCCTATTCATATGGGTAAGATTGTTGTAATTGGTTCAAAGATTGATACTGAACAAATTAAAAAATTATTTTAATCGGAGTATAAAATGAAAGAAGTTCCTGTATTTCTTTTAAATGGCTTTTTAGAAAGTGGTAAGACTACTTTAATAAAAGACATTTGTGAAAACAATCCTGAATATCAAAAAGGCACAACTGTAATAATTGTTTGTGAGGAAGGCGAAGTAGAATATGAGAAGTCTTGGTGTGACAAATATGGTATTGCAGTTGAATATGTAAAAAAAGCGGAAGATTTCACTGTGCAATATTTTGAAAATCTTGATAAGCATTACATGGCTGATAGATATGTAATTGAATATAATGCCTTTTTTGATTGGGAAGCTCAGGAATTCCCAACATATATGGCAATATATCAACAAATTACATTAATTGATGCATCTAAATTTAAAGTAATGTTTGGTAATATGAGAAAAATATTCCAAGTAATGCTTAAAGATTCATCTCTTGTAGTATTTAATAGATGTGATGGTAATAATGATTTATCATCATATAGAAGACAGGTTCGCGCAATGAACCAGCAATGTCAAATTGCCTTCCAACAGGAAGATGGTTCACTTACTACAACTCTAGATGAGGATCTACCTTATGATATCAATAAGGATGTAATTCAATTTGAAGAGGATGTATATCCTATATGGTATGTTGAAGTATTTGATAATTATCAAAAATATTTTAATAAAACAATTAAATTTAAAACATTTGTTTTTGATATATTAAAAGATACATTTGTAATAGGTAGAAGAGTAATGACATGCTGTGCAAATGATATTCAATTTTTAGGATATGAGGTTAAAAACCTAACTAAAGAAAAGGTTAAGGTTGGAGATGCAATATATCTTGAATGTGAAGTACATCATGAATTTTCTAAGAACGCAAAAGAAGAAGTAGTAATCTTATATGCTAAAGAAATCCATCATTTACCTAAAGAAGAAGATAAAGTAATTGATATGAATGCTTAATATAACCCCCTAGGTATACCTAGGGGATATTATTTTTTAAAACCGCTTTTATTTTACAATAGATATAATTTGTAATATAATAATTAAGTATTTTAGAATTGAGATGAAATTATGAAATTATTTAAAACTAATAGTAGTGAAGAGACAACTAAATTAGGTGAAAAAATAGGTAAATATCTAAATGAAGGTGATGTGGTTTTATTATTTGGTGACCTATCAGGTGGGAAAACTACATTTACTAAAGGTATTGGTCTATCTTTAGGTGTTAATAGAATTATTAATTCACCTACTTTTACTATTGTTAAACCATATAAAGGAGAAAAAACTAAATTATATCATTTAGATTTATATCGTTTAGATGGAATAAATAATGATTTTGATTTATTTGAATATATTGAAACTGATGGTGTATGTGTCATTGAATGGCCTATGCAGGTAGAAGATATATTACCAAAAGAATATCTTAAAGTAACATTTAAAATAGATGAAGAAAATAAAAGAACTATATCTATTGAAGGAATAGGTAGATATAAAAAGATAGAGGAGGCATTATAATGTATTCATTAATTATAGATTCTGCAACAAAGAAATTATATGTTTCTTTATTAAAAGATAATGATATATTATTTGAAAATCTATCTTTAGGTGCTCATGATCATGCAAAAAATATTGTAGGAATAATAAATAATGCATTAAATGCTGCAAACATTAAGGTAGATGATTTAGATGAGGTTATCACAGGTGTTGGACCTGGTTCATATACAGGATCAAGACTTGCGGTAACTGTTGCTAAAATTTTTGCTGCATTTAAAAATATTCCTCTATATTCTGTATCTACATTAATTTTAATGTCATCTGGTAATAAAGGTAAAATATTATCTTATATTGATGCAAGACATGGTAATTGCTTTGGATCAATAGTAGATACTATTAATAATAAAATAATTGTAGATGATTCATTTATTTTATTAGATGATTTAAAAAAGAATGAATATGATTTAATTATTACTGAGGATGATTTTAAGGTAGATCCTTTATTTGTATTAAAAAATAAAAAGAAGGTAGATAATTATGATTTATTAGTTCCTAATTATTTACGTGTTACAGAAGCCGAAAGGAATTTAGATGATAAGAAGAATTAATAATAAGGATTATAATAAAATAAATGAATTAATGTTACAAAGATTTAACATTACTGAGGATTATAATTTATTAACATCTAATAATATGTATTATGGATATGTATTAGAAGAAAATAATATTATTATTGGCTTTTTATCTTTTATTTTTGATGGAGAAAATATAGATATTTTATATTTTTTAATTGATAAAGCATTTGAAGGAAAAGGTTATGGCACTAAATTATTAAATGATACCTTAAATTTAATTTTTAAGGATCATGCTAAAAGTTGCACTTTAGATGTTAGAAAATCAAATTTAAGGGCTATTAATGTTTATAATAAGCTTGGCTTTAAAGAAATATATGTAAGAAAAGCTTATTATAATGATGGCGAAGATGATATTGTAATGAAGAAGGAATTTTAATGGATAAAAATATTAAAACTAACGCAATGAGAATACTTGATAAAGAAAAAATAAAATATGAAGTATTTACATATCCACATGAGGAAGGTGTTGTTGTGGATGGTGATACTGTTGCAGCCTTATTAGGTGTTTCTCCAGATTGTGTTTTTAAAACATTAGTTTTAGTTTCAGATAAAAAAGAACATTTTGTATTCATGGTAAGAGTTAAAGAAGAACTAGATTTAAAAAAATGTGCAAGGGTTGCAGGTGTTAAAAATCTAGAGCTTATTATGGTAAAGGACTTATTTCCTTTAACAGGATATGTTAGAGGGGGCTGTAGCCCTATTGGAATGAAAAAGAACTTTAAAACATTTATTGATGAATATGTTATGTTTGAAGATCAAATATATTTTTCTGCAGGAAAAATAGGTTATCAAATTAAAATGAATAAGGATGATTTAATATCCTTATTAAATTTAGAAATGGCTGATATTGAAAAAGAGTAGGTGATATTATGCTAGTACTAGGTGTAGAATCAAGCTGTGATGAAACAAGTGTTGCTATTGTAAAAGATGGCAAAGAGGTTTTATCATGCGTTATAAATTCACAAATTAAAATACATGAGCTTTATGGTGGTGTAGTACCTGAAATTGCTTCAAGAAACCATGTATATCAGGTATCTATGGTTTTTAAACAAGCATTTAAGGAAGCTAACGTAAATCCTGAGGATATTGATTTTGTTGCTGTAACACAAGGACCAGGATTAATTGGTTCCTTACTTGTAGGTGTTACTGCAGCTAAAAGCTTTGCATTAATGTATAATAAGCCTATTATGGCTGTAAATCATTTAGAAGGTCATATTTATGCCAATGCTATTGAGCATGATATGAAATTCCCATCAATTGCTTTACTTGTATCAGGTGGTAATACTGAATTAATTTATATGCCTGATCATTTTAAATTTGAAATTGTTGGTGAAACACTTGATGATGCAGTAGGTGAATCATATGATAAGGTTGCCCGTGTAATGGGTTTAAAATATCCTGGTGGTCCTTTAGTTGATAAAAAGGCTCACGAAGGAAAAGATACATATAATTTACCAAGAGTATATTTAGATGATAATTCATATAATTTTTCTTTTTCAGGCTTAAAAAGCCATGTAATTAATTTATTTCATAATGCTAATCAGCGTGGTGAAGAAATTAATGTTGAAAATTTATGCGCTTCATTTCAAGCATCTGTATCAGAGGTTTTAGTAAGAAAAACATTAAAATTAGCTAAAGAGAAGAATGTTAAAAATATCATTGTTGCAGGTGGTGTTTCTGCAAATAAGGGCTTAAGAGAAAGATTTGAAGCTGAAGCACCTAAAGATTTTAATATATCTATACCATCAATAAAATATTGTACAGATAATGCCGCAATGATTGCTGTATGTGGCTATTATATGTATAAAAGTGGTAAAGAATTTAGTGATTTATATTTAAATGCTGATGCAGGATTAATGATTGAATAAGATATAAATTTAAATTAATTTTATTAAAAATAAAATTGTCTTAAATCCAATATAGAGATTTAAGACATTTTGTTATATAATAAGAGCGTTATTTAAGGGTGATAATATGAGTGAAATTAATAATTTTATTAAGACAATAATGAAAGATGATTTAGAAAGTGGAAAAGTAAATGAAATTATTACTAGATTTCCACCTGAGCCTAATGCATACCTACATATAGGTCATGCAAGAGCCATCATTACTAATTTTGAGCTTGCAAAAGCTTTTAATGGTAAAACTAATCTTCGTTTTGATGATACAAATCCTGCAAAGGAAGATAAAGAATTTGTAGAAGGTATTATTGAAGATTTAGCTTGGCTAGGCTATAAACCAAATAATATTTTTTATGGTTCTGATTATTTTGAAAAAACATATGAAAAAGCTATTATGCTAATTAAAAAAGGTTTAGCTTATGTTGACGATTTATCACAAGAAGAAATTTCAAAATATCGTGGTACATTAAATGAGCCTGGTAAGAATTCTCCTTATAGAGATAGATCTGTAGAAGAAAATTTACGTCTTTTTGAAGAAATGAGACAAGGAAAATATAAAGATGGTGAAAAGACATTACGTGCTAAAATTGATATGTCTTCACCTAATATTAATATGCGTGACCCTGTAATGTATCGTATATTACATATTAATCATCATCGTCAAGGAACTAAATGGTGTATTTTCCCAATGTATGATTTCGCTCATCCACTTCAAGATTCATTTGAAAAAATTACTCATTCACTTTGCTCACTTGAATATGATAATCATAGAGTATTATATGATTGGGTTGTAGATAATTGTGAAATTGAAAAAGAATATGGAAGAAGACCATATCAAACTGAATTTGGTAGATTAAATATCACAAATACAATTATGTCTAAAAGATATTTAAGAGCTTTAGTTGATTCTAATTATGTAGATGGATATGATGATCCAAGAATGCCTACATTATGTGGCTTAAGAAGAAGAGGCTATACACCAGATTCAATTAGAGAATTTATTTTAGGTACTGGCTTATCAAGAATTAATTCTACAGTTACTGAAGGTGAGCTTGAGGAAGCTTTAAGAAATGACCTAAAGCTTAAAGCTAAGCGTCCTTATGCAGTAATTGATCCAATTAAGGTTATAATTGATAATTATCCAGAAGGACAAGTAGAATGGCTTGATTGTCCTGATAACCAAGAGGATGAAAATGCAGGAAGTCATAAAATTGCATTCTCAAGAGAATTATATATTGAGCGTGAGGACTTCATTGAACAAAAGCCTAATAAGAAATGGAAAAGATTAGCATTAGATGTAGAAGTAAGATTAATGCATGCATATTTTATTAAAGCTGTTAGCTGCGAAAAGGATGAAAATGGCAATATTACATTAATTCATGCTACATATGATCCTTTAACTAAATCTAATTCAGGCTTTAACGAAAGAAAGCCAAATGGAAACATACATTTCGTTGAGGCAACTACCGCAATACCTGCAGAATTTAGATTATTTGAACCATTATTAATTGAAACTGAAGAAAATAAGGATTTAGATTTCATGGAAAAATTAAATCCTAATTCTAAAACAATTAAAAATGGTTATGTAGTATCTGCATTAAAGGATACTAAGGAAGGCGAACACTTCCAATTTGTTAGAAATGGTTATTATGTAACTGATAAAGATTCAACTGATAAGAAGCTTGTATTTAATAGAACATGCAGCTTAAAATCTTCATTTAGTTTATAATTTCATTAAAAAAATAGGACTCAAGAAATTGAGCCCTTTATTATCTTAGGAGTATTATGTTAAAAGTAACTGATGTATCTTTACAATATGGAACAAAAAAATTATATGATAATGTAAATATAACATTTTCAAAAGGAAATTGTTATGGCATTATTGGCGCCAATGGTGCAGGTAAATCAACATTTTTAAAATTATTATCTGGTGAGGTTGATACTACAACTGGAACAGTTTCAATAGATAAAAATGAAAGAATGAGTATCCTAAAGCAAGATCAAAACGCATTTGATAATGAAACAATTATGGATACAGTTCTACTTGGTCATAAAAGATTAGTAGAAGTAAGAAATTTAAAAGATAAATTATATGAAAAGCCAGATTTTTCTGAAGAAGATGGAATGAAGGCTGCCGAGCTTGAGGCTGAATTTGCAGAAATGAATGGCTATGAAGCAGAAAGTGATGCTTCAGTATTATTATCAGGCCTTGGTGTAGATGAATCTATGTATTATGAATATATGAAGGATGTAGATGCTAAAATAAAGGTTAAGGTATTACTTGCACAAGCCTTATTTGGTAATCCTGATATTTTATTATTAGATGAGCCTACTAATAACCTTGATTATAAAAGCACACAGTGGCTTGAAAATTTCTTAATTGAATTTGAAAATACAACATTAATAGTTTCACATGATAGACATTTTTTAAATAATGTTTGTACACATATTTGTGATGTAGATAGAGGACATATTAAATTATATGTTGGAAACTATGAATTTTGGTATGAAACAAGTAAGCTAGCTTTAGAACAAGCAAAGGACCAAAATAAAAAGAGTGAACAAAAAATAAAAGAACTAAAAGAATTTATTGCAAGATTCTCAGCTAACAAATCAAAATCTAAACAAGCAACATCAAGAAAGAAGCTTCTTGATAAAATTGTAATAGAAGATATTACACCATCATCAAGAAGATATCCATTCATTGGCTTTAAACCAGAAAGAGAAGTAGGAAATGATATCTTATTTGTTGAGCATTTAACTAAAAAAGGCTTATTTAATGATTTATCATTTACAGTAAGAAAGAATGATAAAATAGCCTTCTTAGCTGAAAATACTATGCAGATTACTGCCCTTTTTAATATCCTTGAAGGAAAAGATGAAGATTATGAAGGATCATTTAAATGGGGTGTAACTACTAAGCGTGGCTTTTTAATGCAAAATAATAAAGAATATTTTTCTTCTAAAGAAAATTTAATTGATTTCTTAAGAAATTATTCACCTAATGAACAAAATGAAACATTTATTCGTGGTTATTTAGGTCGTGTATTATTTACATCAGATGATGCATTAAAAAGTGTAGATGTATTATCAGGTGGCGAAAGAATAAGAATCTTATTCGCAAAATTAATGCTTGAATGTCCAAATGTATTAATATTTGAAGATCCAACAAACCACCTTGATCTTGAATCAATTACTTCATTAAATGAAGGAATGAATAATTATAAAGGTAATATTTTATTCTCATCTCATGACCATGAATTATTAGAAACTGTATCTAATAGAATCATTAAAATAAATTTAGATGGTACATATGAGGATAAGATGCAGACATATGACGAATTCATGGAAGGAGAAATCAATGGTTGATCTTTCAAGCCTTAACGAGCGTCAAAAGGAGGCAGTTGTTACTACTGAGGGCGAAATAATGGTAATGGCTGGCGCAGGCGCTGGTAAAACTAAGGTTCTAACTACAAGATTTGCATATATATCAGAAGAATTAGGTATTTCTCCTTATGAAATATTATCTGTTACTTTTACTAATAAAGCCGCAAATGAAATGAAAGAAAGAATCTCAAAAATGATTGATGTAGATCAAGATAAATTATGGGTTTCTACATTTCATTCATTTTGTGTAAGAGTATTAAGAAGAGAAATATCAGTCTTAGGATATTGGAATAGATATTTTCAAATATTAGATACTGATGATGTTAAATCAATAATATCTGATATTTGTAAAGAAAAGAATTTAAAAACATCTATTAAGCTTCTTCAAAATCTAATATCTAAATATAAAAATACAGGATATATTGATATTAAAGAAACATTAATAAAAAATGATTTTAATACCCTTTATAATGCATATCAGGAGAAATACCTAATTCTTCTGATATATATGCAAATCTT
>JAILBI010000206.1 GCA_024681175.1 Acholeplasmatales bacterium | reverse complement strand
ATCTAATCTTTTTAATTCTTCTCCTGAATTTGGTACATATGCGGTTACAAAATAATAATTATCATATTCAAGTGTAATTATTCTTCCTTCATCATTATATTTACCATTAATACCATAAATTACATTTAATGGTTTAATTTTAGTATATATTAATGTGCCACTATATCCTTTTTTTTCTGCAGATGACATATATGAATAATAACCATCTATATTAATATCACTTTGTCCTTCCTGCATCTTTGTTTCTTGTATAGAAAATATATCCGCATTAATATTATTAAAAAAATCTTTAAATCCTTTATTTAAAACAGCTCTATAGCCATTTACATTCCAATTTACAAATCTCATTTTTTCTCCTTATTATAATCCTCTAAGAAGCTATGCTTAATATTATCCTTTTCATAACCAAGTAGCTTATCTAATTTAACATTAATTGAAGAATTTAAAATATTTTTAGGAATAGATTTATCTTTTAATTCTAATTCTTTAATTAAATTTTTAACAAATAATCTATTTCCTTCTCCTTCTTTTAAATTCTTCTCTGTTAATCTACATGCACAGTTTATAAATTCAAGTTCACTATTTTTAACCCATAATTTTATATCTTTTTCTCTTATATAATACATAGGTCTTATTAATTCCATACCAGGATGATTAGTTGAATGTATACAAGGTCTCATTGATTCAAATGTTCCATTTGAAAAAATAGACATCATTATTGTTTCAATTACATCATCTAAATGATGTCCTAGGGCAATTTTGTTACATCCTAGGCTTTTTGCATAATTATATAATGCACCACGACGCATTCTTGCACAAAGGAAACAAGGATTATCTGACATTTTATTTGATATTTCAAATATATCAGAATTAATTATTTCTGCATTAATATTTAATTTTTTTAAATTCAATAATACCTTATCTAAATTTTTTTGATTATAGCCTGGATTCATAAATAAATATTTTACTTCAAATGGAAAAATAGAATATTTATGTAAGTGCTCAAACATTTTAGCTAGCAGCATTGAATCCTTTCCACCAGATATACAGACACAAACCTTATCATTTTCTTTTAATAAATCAAATTCTTTTATTGCTCTTATAAATGGTGCCCATAATTTATTTCTATATGTAGTTATTATTGAATTTTCTATTTCCTTAATATCCATAAAGCCTACTTAATTATCATGTCTTTGATATGAATTTTTCATATCTAAATATGAAATATCTAAAAGCTTTTCAAGTAAAGCTTTTGTTTCTATTTCAACCATTTTAGCTAATTCTTCATTTGCATCAAGTAATAATTTTTCATCAAAATTATTTTTTAATAAATTATCATAATCATTTAATATTTCATGAGCCTTTGTCATTGTTTTTAATTGATATCTTTCAATAAATACAATAGCTTTTCCATATATTTTATCAGCTAAGCATTGAATCATTCTAATTGCCCAATAAAAATTATTTACATCTATATGTAATGTTGTATTAGATAAATATTTAGGTGATTTAGATACATTGGTATATTGGGCAATAAATGTATTAAATGTATTTGAACCCATTCCTATCCATTCAATAGCTTGATATTCTTTAGGCATATATCCTCTTATTTGGATACATGCACAATCATCCGTTCTATTAATACCTATTGAACGATATTTACCTGATAATACCTTATTTGAATGAGATATATAAGGATCATATTCTGTTCCTTGATAATGAGATCCTAAAATATATTTAATATCTTCGACAGATATTTTATTTTTAGGATTAACCATAAATGGTAATTCATCTGATTCTATCTCATTTTCATATTGTTTAAATATATCATAATTGATGCATCTTAACATATACCAAGCTCTTGGGCTATTATATACATGATCTTGATCTGTGTGTGAGCCAAATATAATTCTTGGATTAATTATATTTAAATCACCATCATATAAATGATTATTTATAATAAAATCTTTTAAATCAGCTGAGCATAAATAATTTTCTTTATCATTAAAATCAAAATGATTAATACCTAATTGATTAGGTAATATAACTACCTTATCATCTGGAACTTTTATTGCGATAAAATGATGAGCTCCAATAGTTTCTAAATACCAGATTTCATCCTTATCAGAAAATGCGATACCATTAGATTCATATGTACCATATTCTTCTAATAATTTAGCTAAACGAAGTACTCCTTCCTTAGCTGATTTAATATAAGGTAAAACTAAAGTAACTAAATCCTCTTCACCAATACCAACTGGCTTTTTCTTTCCATTTTTTAATTCATATTTTATAGGATCAGCACCAAGGACTCTTGGGTTTGATGTAATAGTCTCAGTTGCAGACATACCTACATTAAATTCATTTACACCTTGGGCTTCCCAAAGACCACGTGATAAATCTACATTAGGTATTGCAGTATATCTATATGCATTCTTTGGTAATTTAACTACTACTTCACTTATTTTAGATTTATAATCTTTATCATTAGTTTTAGCTTCTCTTACTACATATTTTTTAAAGTCACTACCGCCATCATCATTTCTTGCGATAAGTGTTGAACCATCAACTGAAGCACCTTTACCTACTAATATTGTTGTACATGCCATAAATAACACTTCCTTTTAATAATACTTAATTATTATAATATGTTTTTAATTTCATTAAAATCAAATATTTCATAATCAGGCTTTATTTCACTATTTATATTATTTCTATTAATATAGATAGTCTTAATACCTGCGTTAATACCACCTAATATATCAGTATCTAATCTATCACCTATGATAATATAATTAGATTTATCATAATCATTTAAATCATTAAATATATATTCAAAAAATTTAATATCAGGCTTATTAGCTCCACATTCTTCTGATATAAAACTCTTTTTAAAATATTTATCTAATCCTGATAATTCCATTCTTTTTAATTGAACCTCACGCATTCCATTAGAGGCAACAAATAAATCATATTTATTAGATAAATATTTTAAAGAATCAAAAATATCATCATATGTTTCAGAGCTATATTTTAATTCTTTAACATAATATTTATTTGTTTCATTTATATCATATTCAATATTTAATAAATCCTTTAATCTTTTAAATCTATCATGATGAAATTCTGGTCTTGTCTTTAAATTAATTTTATATTTTTCAAATTCTTCTTCATTAATATCACTAAATAATTTAATATCTTTTTCAGTTGGATTATATCCAACATTATTTAATGTATTAATAATGGATTTTCTTTCACCTTTTTTAAAATCTAATAAAGTACCATCTAAATCAATTAATATATATTTCATAATCCCTCCAAAAAGAAAGAACACAAAAGTGTTCTATTCTATTACCTCAATATAAAAAGAAACAGGTCTAAAGCCATCATTACAAGAAATCATTGCGGATTTCTTATTTTTCATCCAGCCATCATAAAAATTATCTTCACCATTATTTAATCTTTTTACAAATGGTCCTACACTATCCCAAGCACTTTGACAAAAGCCTTTAGGCATTTGTCCATCAATAGATATAAATTCTTTATTTAAAATCATATCACATGCATGTTCTATAGGATTTTCATATTCTTTTATTAAATCATCATGATTTATAATCTTTTTAACAGTTATTTTTATTTTCATTGTCAATCATATTTCCTTTATAGACATATCATTTATATTTTACAAAAATGTTTAATGATTTGAAATGAATCATTTTAATTTTTTATCATCTTTAAATATATATATTATGGCATTTTTTAATAGGACCAATTATAATTTTTTATTAATTTACTTTCAAATTATATAAAAAGAGCTAAGTTTTGTATCACTTAGCTCTTCATAATAATTTATCTTGCTTAGAATGTCTAAGTCTAAGAAAAATAATTTTGAATTTATCAACTTTGTAAATTAAAACATAATTATTAATATTAATATGTCTTATAGATTCGTCTTCTAGAAAATAACATTTACAATTGGGATAAGCAAATGGAAATTTACAAATTGATTCAATACCATTTTGTAATTCAATCATTAATTTAGTAGCGGGCTCCCTTGTTGCAAAGTATATTTGTTATATAGCTTAGTGTGGCATCAATATCTTCAATCACTAATTCAGTAAACTCATACCTATAGGTCATATTTTGTTTTTAAATCTAGTAATGCACTAACCCCATCAACAACCTTACCATCTTTTACTTGTGCTAAACCTGCAAGGATTGCTTCATACGTTTCAATCTTTTCAAGTTTTTCTTCATATGTCTTAATACTCATAATTACCATATCACCATAACCATTTTTTGTTATGAAGACTGGTTCATTAGTTTCATTACATAAATCAGATATTTTGTTAGTGTCTCTTAAATCTCTAATAGGTAATATTTGCATTATTATGCCCCCTTTCTGCTATAATTATAGCATAATTATGTCAAAAATCAAACATTATTCATAATAACTCTCATCTACTATATCATATACTGGATCAGAACCAATTAATTCTTTTGCAATATATAAATGTGAATTGTTGTTAGATATTTTCTTTGCAGGTACACCTGCCCAGGTTGTACCTTTTTCTAATATATCTTTAACAACTACCGCGTTTGCACCAACTGCAACATCATCAGCGATTTTTACTGCACCTAATATTTTTGCACCTGTGCCAATATATATATTATCTCCAATTATTGGCAATTTATTAGGATGCTTAGCTTCTCCTCCTATTACAACACTAGATTGTATTCTTAAATTTTTACCAATTTTTGCTTTAGAATTAACATATATTGCACCCATGTGTGCAATAGATAATCCAGGACCAGCTACATTAATAGGTATACTTGTAGTATACATATTAGTATATTTTGTATGTAATTTAGAATAATGCTTTAATTTTAATTTATCTATAAAGCTTTTATGCTCCTTATTATGATAATATTCATAATAACGAAGTATTATTTCATATTTCCATACAATATCATATTTATTTGGTTTATTTTGATTTTTTCTTTTTAAATTTATTTTATCTTGTTCTAGATAATATAATAAATCTTCTTTTGTTTTTAAATCTAGTAATGCACTAACCCCATCAACAACCTTACCATCTTTTACTTGTGCTAAACCTG
>JAILBI010000144.1 GCA_024681175.1 Acholeplasmatales bacterium | reverse complement strand
TCTTCAAATGCTGTATTAACAACTGCATCTACTGGTAAAATAATCTTACCATTTGCTTTAGCTAATAAATTCTTAGCTAAATCAACGAATTCTTGATCTTCGCATCTTGAAGAACCAACATTATAGCCTTGTGCCTTTAAGAATGTGAACATCATAGCACCACCAACTAAAACCTTGTCAGCCTTTTCTAGTAATGCTTCAATTACACCAATCTTATCAGAAACCTTAGAACCACCTAAGATAGCTACATAAGGTCTAACAGGATTATCAACTGCACCACCGATAAATTTAATTTCTTTTTCTAATAAATAACCAGCAGCTGTTTCTTTAACATTTGCAGCGATACCAACATTTGATGCAGCAGCTCTATGTGCAGTACCAAATGCATCATTTACAAACATATCGCCAAGTGATGCCCAATATGCACCAAGCTCAGCATCATTTTTAGATTCTTTCTTAGTTTCTTTATTTGCTGCAACATCGAAATCTTCATATCTTGTATTTTGGAACATTAAGATTTCGCCATCTTTCATTGCGGCAATCTTATCTTCTAATTCTTTTCCTCTTGTAGCATTAACGAATGTAACCTTCTTACCGATTAATTCTTCTAATCTCTTTGCTACAGGTGCGATATCATTTTTCTTAATATCTGCAGCTTCTTTTACTCTTCCTAAGTGTGAGAAAACAATTGCTTTTCCACCATTATCAATAACATATTTGATTGTTGGAAGAGCTGCTTTTACTCTTGTATCGTCTGTAATAACGCCATCCTTCATAGGTACGTTAAAATCAACACGAATTAATACTTTCTTTCCATTAACTTTTAAATCTGAGACAATTTTCTTTGACATTTTAAAATTTCCTCCATCTCTCTTATAAAAATTATAACATTAAAATCAAAACTATTAAATAATAGAATTATTACAAGCGCCTTATTACAAACGCTTTCATAAGGTATAAATATAATAGGCATACTTTAGTATGCCCATATTTATTATTAATTATTTGTATCAGTATCCTTAACTAATACGTCGTGTGCTCCACCTTCAACAATAGATGTGCTACTTACTAATGTAATCTTTGCTTTTTCTTGTAATTCAGGAATAGTTAATGCGCCACAGTTACACATTGTATGACGAATCTTTGATAATGTAACTGATACATTGTCATGAAGTGGTCCTGCATATGGAACATATGAATCAACACCTTCAACAAATGACATCTTCTTATCGCCACCAAGGTCATAACGTTGCCAGTTTCTTGCACGAGCTGAACCTTCACCCCAATATTCCTTCATATAAGTACCTTTAACTAATACTTTATTAGTTGGAGATTCATCAAATCTTGCAAAATATCTACCAAGCATACAGAAATCAGCACCCATTGCTAAAGCAAGTGTGATATGGTGATCATAAACGATACCACCATCTGAACAAATAGGAATATATACGCCTGTTTCTTTGAAATATTCATCTCTAGCCTTTGCAACCTCGATAACAGCTGTAGCTTGACCACGACCAATACCTTTAGTTTCTCTTGTAATACAAATTGATCCACCACCGATACCAATCTTAATGAAATCAGCACCAGCTTCTGCTAAGAAACGGAAGCCTTCTTTATCAACTACGTTTCCTGCACCAATTTTTACTTTATCACCATATTTAGCTCTAACAAATTCAATTGTCTTCTTTTGCCAAATAGAGAATCCTTCAGATGAATCGATACATAATACATCTGCACCAGCTTCAACAAGGGCAGGAATTCTTTGTTCGAAATCTCTTGTATTAACACCAGCACCAACAATATATCTCTTATCAGAATCTAATAATTCTAATGGTGATTCTTTATGTGCTGAATAATCTTTTCTAAATACGAAAGCAACTAAGCTTCCATTTTTATCAATAATTGGAAGACTATTAAGCTTATGATCCCAAATGATATCATTAGCTTCCTTTAAGCTTGTTCCTTCTTTTGCTGTTACAAGCTTATCAAGTGGAGTCATGAAATCTTTAACCTTAGTATCTGGACTCATTCTTGATACTCTATAATCTCTTGAAGATACAATACCAACTAATTTACCCTTTGGTGTACCATCAATTGTTACTGCAACAGTTGAATGGCCTTTTTCTTCTTTTAATCTTAAAATATCAGCTAATGTGTTTTCAGGTGATACATTTGAATCACTTTCAACAAATCCAGCTTTATAATTTTTAACTCTTCTAACCATTTCTGCTTCATCAGCAATTGATTGAGAGCCATAAATAAATGATACGCCACCTTCTTTTGCAAGTGCAATTGCCATTGAATCATTTGAAACACTTTGCATGATTGCAGAAATTAAAGGGATATTAAGTGAAATTGCAGGCTTTTCTCCCTTCTTATATTTAACAAGTGGTGTCTTTAAAGAAACGTTTGCAGGTACACAATTTTCATCTGTATAACCTGGAACTAATAAATATTCATTAAATGTATGAGATGGTTCGTTGTAAAAATATGCCATATGTCCTCCTAAATAGAATTTAAACGATTTTAACACACATATATAAAAAATTCAAGTGATAAAAGACCTTTTCTATTAAAATAAAAACTAAAGAGCCTTAATCGTCATAGATTATTGGCTCTTTAATATTATTTTTCTTCATTAGATTCTTCTTTATTTTCATTATCTAAATTTGAATCTTCTATTATTTGTTCTTGTGAAGCTTCATCATTTTTCTTTTTTAAAGCTTCTAGCTCTTCTTTCATAATTTCAAGCTTCATTTGTTCTTTTAATTGTTCATATTTTAATTGACTCTTTTCAGCTTCTTCTTTTCTTGTTTGATTCTTCTTAGTTAATACTATTTGAGTTATTTGAGCTGTAATCATTAATATAAATATGATAATTAATGAAATAAAAATTAAATTAGATGAGGTACTACCTTTACCCGATAAAATTGTTAATCTTGTAACATATTTTCCATAAAAGATATTCTCGTACACTTTTACTGTATCCTCACTTGTATTATTGTCACCCTTTGTAACAAAATATTTTTTATTATCATCATCATAATTTATAGCTATTACTCTATGAACAACAAATTTATCTTCAGACTTATTTTTATAAATGATTATATCATCTACTTCAATACCATTGAAGCTAGCTTTCCGGAATAAAATATAATCACCTGAGTGAATTGTAGGCTCCATTGATTTAGATGGGACATACGATACACTTAATCCAAAAACACTAGGTGGAACTCCCTTTTTATTTGAAATTACTACTGTTAGAGTTACATAAAGGCATAATAGAATCATCACGATACCTATTATGCCTTCAATTAGTGTTTTTCTAAAGGATCTTTTCTTCTTATCCTTTTTTTCCATAGCCTAAATTATAAATTATTTTCTTTCATTAATTTTTCAAGATCATCATCAGATAAATCATCTAAATCATCATCTCCGGAAGATGATTTTTTATCTTCTTCTTT
>JAILBI010000139.1 GCA_024681175.1 Acholeplasmatales bacterium | reverse complement strand
TGATAGAGAATATATTTATAATATTCGTTTTGCAAATTTCTATTCAAATATATATAATCATAATTCTTCTCCTTATTTTCTTGATGAATTATATGATTTTATAAATACTGATGAAGGCATTTTAGCATCGGAATTATATTTAAAAATATTTGAATATGATACATATGTAAATATTAAAATTAGAGATTATACTAATAATACTGAATACAATCTTTCAAGAAGAATAATTGGTGTTTATAGAAAAGCTTCACAAAATGGAAATTATGGCGTATATATAGATAATTCTGATTATGAAACATTTAGAAGCACAAATTATTATAAAAATGAAACTAATTATCAATTTGAGGAAAGTGAAGCATATTATATGTCTTTATTTGTTCCAATAAAAAATTCTAAAGTATTTAATGATTTAAAAGTAATTAATGATAATGATACATTTATTAAAGCTGATAATTCTTTATATGATACAATAAATTCAATAACTGAACTTGTTGAAGTATTAAAAGATGTATTTTTCTATACAGCAATAGTTCTTGCAGCATTTGCAGCATTATTGTTATTTAATTTTATTACAGTATCTATTTCATCTAAAGCACATGAAATTGGTGTGCTTCGTGCCGTTGGTGCAAGAGGTAAAGATGTATTTAAGATCTTCTTCTCTGAATCATTATTTATTGCCTTACTTTCGTTTATAATTGCGGTAATATCCGCATTTATAATCGTAATGGTATTGAATAATAATTTATCTAATGAACTTAAAATACCACTTGTATTATTATCATTTGGTGTAATTTCAGTATTATTAATGTTAGGTATATCAGTTTTAGTTGCCGTAGTTGGTACATTCATTCCTGTATTACATATTTCAAGAAAGAAACCAGTAGATTCATTAAGAAGTCAATAATAAAAATATCCTTAGGCGGGGGACTTGCCTAAGGATTATTTTTTTATATTTATTTATTTTCAAATAAAGCAGTTGAATAATATCTATCGCCACCATCTGGTAATAGTACAACGATATTTTTACCTTTATTTTCTTCTTTATTTGCAAGTAAGCTTCCAGCATATAATGCTGCACCTGAAGATATACCAACTAAAATACCTTCACTCTTACCAAATTTTTTAGATGCTTCAAATGCATTTTCATTTGATACAGGAATAATATCATCATAAATATCTGTATTTAATACCTTAGGGACAAATCCGGCACCAATACCTTGAATTTTATGAGCTCCTGCAACACCTTTTGATAATACAGGTGATGATTCAGGTTCGACTGCGATTATTTTAACATTAGGATTTTTTTCTTTTAAATATTTGCCGACACCTGAAATAGTTCCACCTGTACCTACACCTGCAACAAAGATATCAACCTTACCATCTAAATCATTAAAAATTTCAGGTCCAGTTGTGTTGTAATGAGTTATAGGGTTTACTTCATTAATAAATTGACCAAGTATTAATGAATCCTTGATTTCTTTATTTAATTCTTCTGCTTTAGCTATGGCGCCCTTCATACCTTTTGCACCTTCAGTTAAAATTAATGTTGCGCCATAAGCTTTAATTAAATTTCTTCTTTCAACACTCATTGTTTCAGGCATTACAATAATTATATTTAATCCAAGTGATGCACCAATTGCTGATAATGCAATACCTGTATTACCTGATGTTGGTTCAATGATTGTTGAATTTAACTTAATAGATCCTTTTTTTAAACCATCTAGGATGATTCCTTTTGCAATTCTGTCTTTAACTGATCCAGCTGGATTTAAATATTCAAGCTTAGTATAAAAATTAGCTTTGAAATCCTTACTAAATCTTTTTGCGTTTAATAATGGTGTATTACCAACTAAATCATTAAATTCATTATAAATGTGTCCCATAATTTTATCTCCTATCTTAAGCTATCAAAAGCTTGCTTTAAATCATCAATGATATCTTCATAATTTTCTGTACCAATTGATAATCTAATTGTATTTTTCTTAATACCTACCTTAACTAATTCTTCATCATTTTCTTCTGAATGTGTTGTTGAATATGGATGAATAACTAAAGATTTAACATCTGCAACATTTGCAAGTAATGAGAATAATTCTAATTTATCAATGAAGGCTTTAGCTTCTTTATCTGTTCCTTTAATATCAAATGTGAATATTGATCCACCACCTAAAGGGAAATATTTCTTATATAATGCTTGTTGATTTTTATCCTTAGATACATAAGGATGAGAAATCTTTTCAACAAGTGGCTCTTTAGCTAAGAAATCTAATACCTTTTGGGCATTATAAGAATGACGTTCAACTCTTAATGATAAAGTTTCTAATCCTTGTAATGCTACAAAGGCATTGATTGGTGAAATTGTTGCTCCTGTATCACGAAGTAAGATTGCTCTTATATATGTTGTAAATGCGGCAGGACCAACTGCTTCATAAAATGATACTCCCTTATATGATTCATTTGGTTCAGTTAAGTGTGGGTATTTGCCACTCTTATTATAATCAAATTTACCATTTTCAATGATTACACCACCAAGTGCTGTACCATGACCTACAATGAATTTAGTTGCTGAATGAACTACGATATCAGCACCATATTCAAATGGTCTTACAAGATATGGTGATGCAAATGTATTATCAACAACTAATACAATATTATGCTTGTGGGCAATTTCTGCAAGCTTTTCAATATCTGTAACCTCTCCTGATGGATTGCCTAATGTTTCTGCAAATAAGAATTTAGTATTTTCTTTAATTGCTCCATCAATTTGTTTGTAATCATATGGATCTACAAATGTAGTTTTAATTCCATAATTTTCTAAAGTATATTTAAATAAATTGTAGCTACCACCATATATATTATTTAAAGCAACTATATTATCTCCACTATGTGCTAATGCTAATGCAGCATATGTAACTGCTGCTGCACCTGATGCTACTGCAAGTGCGCTTGTACCACCTTCAAGTGATGCAATTCTTCTTTCAAATACATCCTCTGTTGGATTTGTTAATCTTCCATAGATGTTTCCTGCATCTCTTAATGCGAATCTATCTTCTGCATGATTTGCATTATTAAATACATAAGATGATGTTAAATAAATAGGAACTGCTCTTGCTCCTGTTGCAGGATCTGGATTTTCCTGACCTACATGAATTTGTCTTGTTTCGAATTTGTAATTTTTGCTCATATTAATAATCTCCTCTTTCTTTTTTAATTACTTTTTTTAAAACATTTTTTTATTTACTAATTTTAATCCTCATATCCATGTCACAGTCACTACACATAAGCACCATCTCCTTTTATTCCTAGTGGTTTACTAGGATTACAGCTATTATCATACAGCATTATTCCTAGTAAGTCAATAGGAAAAATTAAAAAAATAAAAAAAGATAAGAATTTCTTCTTATCTTTAAATAATAAAATCTATAGAACCATTTTTTATTTGGGCAATTCCTATTAAATCTGTTAAGGTATATTTTAATAATGTCTTTTTAATATTATCATATAAATCTTCCCAAATTTTAACAGTTGTACATTTGTCCTTTCTTGGACAATCATTAATCTCTTTAGCTAAGCATTCTACGGGAGCCATTGTACCTTCTGTTACAACTAATATATCATATACATTATAATCACTTGGACTATTTTTTAATCTATAGCCACCCTGATATCCTCTTATTGATACTAAATAGCCAGCCTTATTTAATAATGAAACTATTTGTTCTAAATATTTTTCTGATATTTCTTGTCTTTTAGAAACATCTATTAATTTTACAGGGCCCTTTTCTTGATTTAATGCAATATCAAGCATTAATCTTAAGGCATATCTTCCTTTTGTTGAAATCATCATAATTTTATCACCTAATATTATTTTACAAATAATATCATACTAAATCAATATGTTTTATAGGATTTAGTCCTTTACTAATGATTCAATAAATTCAGATAAATAACCATTATTTTTAAATGTATCAATGATTCCTATAATTATTTTTGATATATCTACATATTGAATTTTATCATTAATTAATTCATTTGATTTATCAATAGTATTTGTAATAACTAATTTATCTATATCATCACAATTAGATATATTTTTTATCGCATCGCCTGATAGTACACCATGTGTTGTATAAATATAAATATGCTTAGCACCTAAATTTCTTAATTCAGCTGAAGCCTTAATTAATGTACCACCTGTATCTACAAGGTCATCTATAATGATTGCATTTTTATCTTTAACATCACCAATAACCTGCATAGATGATACAACATTAGCTTTTTCTCTATATTTATTTATTACAACTAAATTTGGAATTTGAGCTTGATTCATAAATTCTCTTGCTCTTGTAACACCACCATGGTCTGGTGATACTACAACATAATTTTCAGGATGGAATTCTTCTGTTAATGTTTTTCTCCATTGATGACCTAAAATAACCATTAATGGAATATTATCAATTGGAATTGAATAGAATCCTTCAATCTGCTTTGCATGTAAATCACATGTAATAACGCGATCAACGCCTGCGCATTCAAGCAAATCCGCAACTAATCTTGCAGTTATAGGCTGCCAAGGCTTTGCTCTTCTATCCTGTCTTGAATAGCCTAAATAAGGGCAGATTAAATTAATTGATTTTGCAGATGCTCTTTTTAATGCATCAACACAAATCAAAACCTTAACTAAATTTTCATTTACAGGATCAGATATTGTAGCTAATACTATAACATCATCTCCTCTTACAGGCTTTAATAGTTCTACAATCATTTCACCATCTTTAAATTTATCATAATTATAAGGAATAATATCCTCTTCATTATAATTTTTTAAAACATTTTGTCCTAATGATTTGTCATCTAAAACTAATAATTTCATAATTCCTCCTTTAATCCTTTGATCTTGTATTATCTGCTAAATTCCATTTATTTATTATAAGCATTGAAATAATATGTGAAATAAAGTGGACCTGTAGTTGTAATAACTGCAGGAGTAATTAAAGGTACAACACCTAATGTTAAGCATACAAATACATCTATATCAAATAATGTTTTATATTCAACAAAAAGCATTAGTGCTGCAAATATTGCAGTCCATTCACAAATTTGAAATGGTAATTTTGTTAAAAGTGTAGTAAACTCTGAATCTTCTACTCCTACATATAACAAACGCCAATAATAGCCTGCTTCAAATAATAAGATTGCACAGCCTATAATAAATCTTACATATTTTTCATGCTTATATGAAGCAAGCTTTTTTCTATAAATATATGTTAATATAATTGCGGCAATTAAAATGATTATTGGTAAAAAATGCCAAAAAGAAAAATATTTAAAATCTCCTTTTTCACCATAACCAAAAAAGCCATCTTTATGAAATTCTATTGTACTTAAAAACATAAACGCCTCTTTTTTTGATTATACAACCTTTATTGTTCTATTTCAAAATATGTACTATTTAGTAAAAAATCTCTAGAATATTTCTATCCTAGAGACTTATTATAATTATTTGTTATTATTAGCATCATTGTTTTTAATCAGACGCATCAATCCGTTGTAAGATAAAAATGTTTTATCTCGAATGAATGTTATATTCTTCTTTTTGCCATTCTCATAAAAACCGAAGTTGCTTTATGACATATTAGACATATTTTAAAATCATTATTAAATTTTTCCCTGCAACTTGAATTGCTACACACAAAATAAAATTCACTATAAT
>JAILBI010000138.1 GCA_024681175.1 Acholeplasmatales bacterium | reverse complement strand
GATTTATTAAGTGAAGGAAGACCATTAAGATTATTTAATTTCTCATCAAGTAAATTATCTCAAAATAAAAATATAATTGATGCAAGAATAAATAATGATGAAGCACAAATAAATAATATTGAATATGATATTAAATATGATTCAAATTATTTATTATCTAAATATTATAGTCCATCACAAATATCAGCATTTTTTGATAATAAATTAGTATTTATATTATCAAACATATTTGATATTCAAATTGATGATAAGGATGATCCATATACAGTTATTCAAGCAAATGAATATGGAACATTAGTTCATTCATTAATGGAAGGATTTAATAAATCTAAAATATCTAAAGATGATTTTATTAAAAAAGGTTTAAAAATGTATGAAGCATTTTTAGAAAAAAAGCCACCTATTATTAAAGCTGCAGAATCTAAAACAAGAGAAGAAATTAAAACTACAATATCTAATTTATATGAAATGGAAGATATAAATAGTGAATGTGTTTTATATGAAAATAAAATAGATGATGTAGAAATAGCTAATATAAAATTTAAAGGTAAATTCGATAGAATTGAAAAAGATATTAATGGTAATTATATATTAGTTGATTATAAAACAGGTAAAAATGTTAAGCATAAAAAAGATGATCCACAATCATGCTTACAAGGATTAATATATGCATACATGGTTGAGCATACAAATAATTCAATTATAAAATCAAAAAATATAAAAATATCAAGAATTGAATTTAGATATCCATATTTTAATAAATCAATTCCAATTGATTATTCTAAAGCAAATGAACAAATTATGATTGAAAAAATAGAAGAATTTAAGAATGCTATAATAAATCATAATTTTGAAATCACTGAAGATAATATGGGTAAATATTATGAAAAATATCAAAAATTATTATCACTTTATAAGGAGGTTCTATGCAAATAAATAACACTTTATCAATTGATGATAATTCAAGAATTAAAATATTAAATGAAATTAATAAAAATTTCTTCGTTGTTGCAAACGCAGGTTCAGGTAAAACATCTATTTTAGTTAATAGAATGGTTGCAATGATTGAATCTGGAATAGATATTTCAAAAATTTGTGCAATTACCTTCACAAAGGCAGCTGCAACTGAGTTTCTTGATAGATTTCAAAAGACATTAAGAGAAAGAGAAAATACACCTGATAATTACAAGGCTAAATATAAAGGTGATTTAGGTCCATCTAGTGATGAAAAAAGAAATTATTGTAAAAATGCATTAAAAAATATTAACCAATGCTTTTTAGGTACAATAGATGCATTTTGTAATCAGGTATTATCTGAATATCCCTTAGACGCTAAAATTCCATCATCATCTGCGGTAATAGATGAAGATGAAGAGGTTAAAGCATATTTAAAGGAATATACAGAAATAAGCAAAGATGAAACCTCTCAAATTTATAAATCATTTTTAAATTTTAATACAGTAAATAAAAACGCCCAAAATGTATTTTCAAATTCAATTGGAGACATAATTTGCGCATCATCATTAAATATTCAATTTGATGTACCTAAAAAATCACTTTTAGCTGAATATGAAAAGATTAAAATAACATATGAAAAAGATATCATAAGAGACATAGAAGAATTATCAAAATGTAAAGGATATGTTCCAAATGAACAAAAATATCTTGATTATTATGCTGAATTTGATAAGCAAGTTGGTTATTTTAAAAAAGAGTGGACAGAAGAAAACTTTATTGATTTGATAACAGATATTTATAAAAAGGTAAAAAATTTAAGATTTACTGAAGAGCCATCAACAAAAATCATTAAATTCTCACCAATGAAAAGTGGTAAGGCATTTGTATATGATGGTGATATCAATTCCTTAACAGATTTATATAATGATATTTTAAATATTAGATATAATTATTCATTAGAATTCTTATTAAAGGTTGCAGATATAGTTAGAAATAAATTAAGAAAAGAAGGCAAATTAACATTTAATGAATATTTATTAACATTTAGAGAAATGCTTATAAATGATATGAATAATGGCATGAATATTATTAAGCATATAAGAGGCAAGCATTCATATTTCTTAATAGATGAATCACAAGATACATCTCCATTTCAAACTGAATTATTTTTATATTTAACAAGCTCTATTAAAGCATTAAAAAAAGAAGAATGCAAACCAATTCCAGGTTCATTATTTATTCTAGGTGACCCTAAGCAATCTATTTATAGATTTAGAGGAGCTGATGTGCCATCTTATCTTAATACAAAAGAATTATTTGAAAATGTTTTTGATAAAAATGAAAATGAAGTATTAATAATGACTAAGAATTTTAGATCTACAACATTATTAATTAATTATTTTAATGATGCATTTAAAAATATGGATAATTATTATCAAATACCAGTTGAATCAAATATAAAAGGTACAACAGGTTTATATTTATATAATAATTATGTAGATGTTATTAAAGAGATGTTAAATAATGATGATTATCAGGTTGAAGCAAAGGATGGCGATAATAAGGTATTAAGAGCCCCTTTATATAAAGATTTTATGATCATTACTAAGGGTAAAGATAAGCATGATGAAATTATTCAAACATTAAAAGAAAATAATATACCATGTTATGTAGAAGGATGCTTTTCTATATCTGGCACAGATATAATAAAATCAGTTTATGCAATTTATAATTATGTAGCTAATAAAGATAATAATACTAATGCATTATATGATTTATTAGTAAGCCCTATATTTGGTTTATCATCAGAACAAATAATTGGTAAAAAGAAGGAAGATTTACCAGATGATATTATTAATGAATTAAATAAATTAGAAGAATTATCTAATATAGATAGTCCAATTATTTTATATGATCAAATATTAACAAATATAGAATTATTTAAAAAAGTAGATTTTTCTAATATGGAATATGCATATTATGTATTAGAAGCATTAAAGGATGCATATAATAATACATTAATATCAAGCTTTGATGATGCGTTAGTATTCATTGAAAATTTTGTATTATCTAAACAAGAGCGTGTAATGAGTATGGATTTTAAGCCTAATGCGGTTAAGATTGCAAACCTCCATAAGGTTAAAGGCTTAGAGGCACCTATTGTTATATTAATTAAGGCTGGAACAGGCTCTAAAGCACCTACAATTAGAAATGATTATATTGAAAATAAATCATATATTATGCAAACTGGCGAATTTACATATAAAAGTGGTTCAAAGGATTATGCAATAAAAACTAATATATTTCAAAATGAATCTGTTCTTGAAAAAGAAGAACAAAAGTTTGAAAATGAAAGATTAAAATATGTTGCGGCTACACGTGCAAGAAGCTATTTATTAATCGATAATTCATCAAGAAATAGCTTTTGGTCTTCGTTAGTCACTGATGATTTTAAAGAATTTAATATTACATCACCAAAGGATATAAACCCAAATAAAATTAAAATAGAGAATGCTTGTGATAGTATTGATATTAATTTTAATAATGAATCTACATATGAAATTAAAAGTCCAAGTAAATTAGAATTAGAAAAAGTAAAATCTAAATATAATGATTCTGATTTAGATAATTATAAAAATATAGATTCAAGATTAAAGGGTACAGTTATTCATAGATTAATGGAATTAATTGTTTCATCTAAATTTAGTA
>JAILBI010000136.1 GCA_024681175.1 Acholeplasmatales bacterium | reverse complement strand
GATTTATTAATAGATACAGAAGTCACTGGTTTAGATTATTTTGGATTAATAGAAGAATTAAGACAATCATTACATAAAAAAATAGATTTATTGAATATTAATCAACTAGATAATAATCAAGATTTATTAAGAGAAATAATGAAGGATGGGATAAAGATATATGGATAATAATAAGACTCCAAAATACTATATAGAAAAAATTATAAAGGATATTGAATTTTGCATATATCATTTAAAAGATAGCGCAATTGAAGAATTCAATGAAGATGAAGTATTATCAAGTGCTATAAGCTTTAAGTTTGTACAAATATCTGAAAATGCTAAAAAAATACCAGAATCTATTTGTTCTATATATCCTGATATTCCATGGTTTAAAATAAGTGGTTTAAGAAATAGAATAGTTCATGATTATGGTTCAATTCAATTAGATATTATATATAATACAGTAAAAAATGATTTGCCAAATTTACTTAATAGTTTAAATAAAGTTTTAAATGGTTAATATAGGAGATATAAATTATAGAAATATACAAATTAAAGAACTTGTTAGAATAGATACATAATTTGTCAGCACTATTATAGTTTCAACCCTCTATTTAGAGGAATTATCAGCACAAGTGTTGTTTCAAGGCATGTTGAGACGGTTGTTTTAATGACCCATAAATAAGATATCAACCAAAAGTAGTGATCTAAATAAATATAAATTAACTATTGTATAAAAATCGTCTTATAGACGGTTTCGCTCAAACTCCATTATGATTGGAATATAAGAATAAGTGAAGTATCATAAAAATTATCCCAAGATAAAATCTTGGGATTTTTAAATAAAAAGGAGGTATTTACCTATATATCATAAACAATTATTTTGAATTTCCTTCAACGACTATTTCATTTTTTATTATACATTCTTTTATTGCCGAAATGAAATTATTTGTATATTCTATCTTTATTTGCTTACTAATGTTATCAGTATCTTTGTAATTTGAAATTCTACCAAAAAAATATTCAAAATCAGGTAAAACAATTTCTTTTTTCTTTTCCTTTGACATTTTATACATTGATACGGCTACTTGTCTATCTATTAAAGTATTTACTTGTCTTATAAATATATTATACTCTATGGCTTTATTGTGTTCCAAAGCAAATAAAGCAAACTCTGTAGTCGTAATATTCATACTTGGTTCATCTGCATTGCACATTTTTGGGACATAATTTAGTAGTGTAACTAACAAAGCAGGCTCAAGATTTGGATTTATTGTTATTGTGTGCTTTGTTTGATTTCTAATAATTAATGGTTTACCATTTATATCAGTAGAATTATTAATTTTTTTTAATAGAGCAAATTCTTCTTGAAAGTCGTTAATCTTCATAATAGTTCCTAAAATAATAAGATTTAATTTTATTATAGCACTTGTATACTCTTATATAAATAGTTAATAGGAAGATATTGAGCATAGTTTTCCTCTTTTTTTCTTTTTATAATACCTTGAATATTAAATTATAAGTAATATAATATAATTTAGCGTATGTTTTCATTAGAGTAAGGGGGACATTATGAAAAAAATTGCTTTAGGAATAGTATTTTTATTATCATTATTTGCATTAACAGCATGTGATCAATTAACTTTTGAAATAACTAAAAAAGATGATTCGACTACAACAATATCAAATAAAACATATTGTAATGTTAAAATTTATACATTTATGTATGATGATGAATTGGAAAAGCCAACAATAGAAGAAAACTCAACTATTAAAGTGCAAAAGGGAGAATGCCTTGATGAACCAGATTTAAAAATTGATGGCTATAAGGTTTATACATGGTTGACAAGTATTGTAAGTCCTGAATTATATGATTTTTCAAAAAAAGTAAATGATAATTTTTCTTTATATGCACATTTAGTTAAAACATATACAGTTACCTTTAATACAAATGGTGGAGAAAAATTTGATTCGAAAACTGTTTTTAAAGGTGAAAATATTGGTTTCCATTTTCCTAAAAAAACTGGATATTCATTTGATGGTTGGTATTTGGATGAAGAATTAACAGAAGCATTCGATATAAATTCACTTGTAACAAGTGATTTAACACTATATGCAAAATGGAACGAAATTATAAATACATATAATGTTACATTTGAGTCTAATGGTGGGACATCTGTATCATCTAAAAAAGTTAATGATGGTTTAAAATTAGAAGAACCTACAAAACCAACAAAAGAAGATTATATATTCAAAGGTTGGTTTCTAGATGAAAAATTTACAGAAGAATTTGATTTTGATTCGCCAATAAAGTCTGATTTAAAATTATATGCTAAATGGGAAATAAATAATACTATTCAAACTGTAAATTTTGTTGATCAAGATTCTATAATTGAGTCTCAATCAATTAAATATGGTGATAAAGCTATAGAACCTGATAAACCTACAAGAGACAAATATGTATTTAAGGGTTGGTTTGAAGATCAAGAATTAACAAAAGAGTTTGATTTTAATAGTAAAATAAAAGAAAATAAAAATATATATGCTAAATGGGCAAAATTGTGCAAAGTAACTTTTGATGCAGATACTGTAAGTTATCAATATGTTGAAGAAGGTACAAAAGTGGAAAAACCACAAGATCCTAAAAGAGACTGTTATGCCTTTAGAGGTTGGCGTATAAATTCTTTATCTGGTGCTGAATATGATTTTGATACACCTATAACTGATGATTTAGTCTTAAAAGCAGATTTTGAACGTACAAAGTGCAGAGTAACTTATTATTATGATAAAGACAATTCTATTAGTGAATATATTAAAGTACGCACTTCAATATATTATACTTATATGCCAGATTCATTAAAAAAACAAGGTTATGAATTAGATGGTTGGTATTATGATAAAGCTTTAACTAAACCATACAAATATTTAACTCCAATAGCTGAGGACATCACTTTATATGCTAAAATGACAAAAACAACAAATAATGGAATTTTATGTGAATATAGACAATACAGATCTAATTCTTCTTGGGATTACTTAGAATTTAATGTTAGATTTACAAACTATACAAATTCATATGTTACTAAATTAACAAGAATTAAAATTGATGTTTATGTTGATGATGTTTTAAGAGCATCTCAAGAATTTACAGACATAACTTTAAATATAGAAAATGGTTCCGGTTATTCAAAAACATTTAAATTTACTAATTATGATAAATCTTTTTGGTCTACTTTAACTGGAGAACATAAAATAAGAGTTAAAACTGAATCATATTATGTATAATAAAAAAAAGAAGACATTTCAATGATATGTTGTCACTTTGAAAGATATTCACGATTTATTATTTGATCAATTTGTTCAACACATAAATAAACTTTATAAAATGTATTATGAATTTGATTATTATAGAGAATGGGATTAAGAGCTTTTGAATTATTTGTAAATCAAGATTTTAAACATCAATTTAAAAAAGAAAAAGGCTGGGATTGGTCTGGAGGTTGGTTGTATAAAGGATTTGGGGCGTATGTTTGGTTTTGTGCTAAGAGAAAGTATTTATCTGAAGATGATTATATTGAATTAGCTATACAATTTAGGATTAATGAGAAGCATATATGGGCTGATATAAAATATTATACTGAAAAATATGATGGCGATAATAGGAAACAAATGTCTATTAAGGACAAGGATAAAGTACAAGATGTTAAAAAAATAATAGAGGATAATTTGAATAAATACCTTAATATTAGACTTGAATAAATACCTTAATATTAGACTAAGTAAAGGAAAACAAACACTTGCTAGTTTTGAAAAAGGTCAAGAATTATATTCTATGGATAAAGGAAAATTTATTGATACTATAAATGATATTAGAAATATTATGGAAAGAATATTTTAATAAGAAAATAAATTAGAAGTTATATATTATTGTGATTTATTGCGACTATAACAACATACTGGTGCTAGTGAATATGTAATTGTATAATAACACGATGCTTTTAAAATAACTTGTCATATAATTTTTAATATGCTATTGAATTATGGTATCCCACATGTAGAAACAGTTTGTTGTCTTGTCAAAACTGATAAGAGCCTTCGAAAATAAACTACTTTATTACAAATTTATAAAGAAAAGATTTATAACGTAACAGAAAAAGAATAGTTCATATTTATGAAGCCTAAAGAACAAAATTTTAGGCTTTTTTTAATGCATAAGTATTCAATTTGAGTACAAAGAATTTCGCAATAAGTATTTAAATTCTCTCTATTGCAGTTGAATAAATTTAACACAACCGAAAAAAACATAGAATTCTATGAAAAAAGGCATTGCATAAATTGACAATATATATTAAAAATGTTAAACTATAATCGAAAAAAACATAGAATTCTATGAAAAAGGAGAAAGCACATGATTGAGAGAAATGTTTATTTATCTAAATTGATTTCATCAAAAGGAAACGGTTTTCCAAAAATAATAACAGGTGTACGAAGATGTGGAAAATCATACTTGTTAAAAGAAATATTTAAAAAGCATTTGCTTGGTGAGGGTGTATCAGAAGACAATATTATAATTGTTGAGCTTGATGATTTAAAGAATGTAAAATATAGAAATCCAATAGAACTAGATAAATATATAAGGAATAAATGTAATGTTAATACAATTAATTATGTGTTTATAGATGAGGTACAACTAGTAACAACAATTGTTAATCCAATTTTTACAAATGGAGAATATGCTATTGCTAAAGAAGATGATAAAGATGTTATCTCCTTTGTAGAAGTAGTGTTAGGATTATCTAGAGAAAAATATATTGATTTATATGCTACTGGCTCTAACTCTAAGATGTTATCATCTGATGTAATTACAGAATTTAGGGATAAAGCAACAAATATTTCTTTATATCCGCTCTCTTTTGAAGAATTTTCAAATTATAAAAATAGTAGATCTTCTGATACTGTATTTGAATATATGAGATATGGAGGTATGCCTCTTGCAGTATTAAAAGATATTAATGATAAAAAAGATTACTTAAAGGGATTATTTGAAACAACATATTTTAAAGACATTTTAGAGCATAATAAATTAGAAAAAACAGAAGCTCTTGATTCACTATGTAATATTATAAGTGAAGGTACAGGACAACTCTTTAATTCAAAAAAAATAGCTGATACATATAAGAGCGTGACAAAAGACAGCATAGATAAAGACACTGTAAAGAAATATATTGATTATTTTATTGATGCGTTTATTTTAAGAGAAGCAACACGTTATGATGTAAAAGGAAATAATGAAATTGGAGCTCTAAGAAAATATTTCTTCGTTGATAATGGTTTGAGAAACGCAAGACTTAATTTTGCTTATGATGATGAAGGACAAATGCTTGAAAATATGGTATATAATGAATTGCTTTACAATGGTTATACTGTTAATGTAGGAACATTTGAAAAATATGAAAAAAATAAAAATGGCGAAAGCGTTAGAAAAACATATGAAATTGATTTTGTGGCGCAACGTGGAATAAAAAAATACTACATCCAAGTTACTAACGACATCTCAAATGCAGAAACTAAAGCAAGAGAACTTAAACCTTTCTTTGCGTTAAAAGATTCAATTCAAAAAATAATAGTAATTAATAAGCCTCTAGAAGAGTCATTAGATTTAAATGGTTTTACTGTAATAGGAATAGCAGACTTTTTATTGAGGTTTATTAAATAGATAACATGAGATATCTTATCATATTAAATTAGAAAGTGATAAGATAATTATCTTTTCAATATTTATAAAAGAAGTGTTAGATGATGATGTATTCTATTCATATAAATGGATAAATAATTACAAATAGTATAATCATAAAAAGATAATTTAAATAGTATGTCAGCACTATT
>JAILBI010000130.1 GCA_024681175.1 Acholeplasmatales bacterium | reverse complement strand
GCAATGGGTAAGTTCTTTAATAATGATACAGCAATCATTTCAGTACAACCTTCATGGCGTGATAGAGCAGAATTACTTGGTTACTTAAACGAATTTACTAAGAGATTTAACGAAACAGACTTCTTAAAAGCTGTTTATGCTGCTTCATATTCAGATACAATTAATCTAATTGTACTAGATGAAATGAACTTGGCACGTATCGAATATTACTTTGCTGAATTCTTGTCAGTAATGGAAATGCCAGATGTTAATGAATGGAAAATCGATATCGTTCCAGTTTCAGATTCACACGACCCTAAGAACCTAATCAATGGTAAGATTTTAATACCACAAAACTTATGGTTTATCGGTACAGCCAACAAGGATGACTCTACATTCACAATTACAGATAAGGTTTATGACCGTGCTTCAACTATAGCAATTAATAAAAAGGCCGACTTTATTGATGCGCCTTATACAGATAATGTAAATATGACATTTGAATTCTTAGATGATATGTTCAAACGTTATCAAAACGGATGGCAAATGTCAGAAGCTGCAACTCAAGCTTTCGCAGAACTTGATGAATTTATTCAGGAAAAATTCAAGATCGCGTTTGGTAACCGTATCTTAAAGCAAATTAGATTATTTATTCCAGTATACATGGGATGTGGATTCTCTGAATTTGATGGTTTAGATTATATGTTAAGATTTAAGATTTTACGTAAATTTGAAATGTTAAACTTAACATTCCTTAAGAAGGAATTAGACGAATTAGTTCTATTATTAGATAAGTTATTCGGTAAAGAACAATTCAAAGTTTCAAAGGATTATATAGCTGACTTAAAGAAGATGTCATAATTTAATCCTTAATTAGAATTAGTTAGTAGGTGATTTCATGGCCAAGGACAATTTTGATAATGATGAGTTAACAGCTTATTACTCAAAGATTTATGAACAATTAGAAGCTGGCACATCAAATGACCCATTCGGTAGTTATGTACTAGGAAGAGTTAAGAATGGTCAAAAGACTGTTTTAAATAAATCTCAATCAGAAATTAGAAATTTCGATATGTCTTACCTAGATACTATCGAAAGTGTTTATCCTGCTATTTATAAGATAATGAAGGACCCTAAGAAGTCCTTAAGATACGAACAAGAAGTAGTAGCCGTAGAAAAAGCTAGAAAGGTTAATGCTGATACTGTTCGACATTTATCAAGTCATACACATCTAATTAAAGAAATTAAGAAAAATGGTGATGTTATACCATCTAAGGTACTAACAACTTATACTGAAGAAGAATTAGCTATTTATGAAAATAGATTCATTAAATCTTTAGTAAAAAGAATGGAAATGTTCCTTGAACGTAGATATGAAGTAATGAAGGTTTCACTTGAATCATTTGAAACTGAAAGACTTAATGTTAAAAATGAATTTAAAATGTCAGGTCAAATGGTAACAGTTGAACTTGATGTTGCAATTAAAAACGACTTAACAACAAATGTTGAGACTACAAAGGAACAATTTAATAGATTATGCTATATCCGTGAAATGGTACAAGCATTAAAAGGTACAGAATTCATGCGTGCTTTAGCTAAAGCTCGTGATGTATTACCTCCTATTATGAAGACTAATATCATTTTACATAACCCTGACTTTAAATTATGTTATGGTTTATGGCTATATCTAGATAGAGTAGATAGTATTGCTACTAATATCGATGTAAAAGAAAAGAGCTACAAATATTCTAAGATATTCGATAAGGATATCAGTGAATGTATGGCTTTAGCTTTAACATCATTTATTAAAAATAGACAAATTGAAGGAATTTATTCTTCAAAGAAACTAGATTCTAAGAAGGCGCCAACGCCTATAGTTGATAATACTCCAGAATTAGAATTAAATTTAGATGCAGATAACAAGAAGCTTGAAGACTATACAATGAACGAATTGTTATTAAGTCAAACAGCTAAATTCTTTGAAGCATCTTTATCAGGTATTCAAAGAACTGGTGTAACATATAATGAATCAATAAGAGTCGTATATAGACAAATGCTAGATATGTTAGATCAAATCTATCCAATGGCATTTGGTGTTGCTGATGATGAATTAAATGCAAAAGACCTTTATGAACAACTAGAATATGCTAGACGTCAATTAATGGTATTTAAGATTGTTCACCAACAAAAACAAATGAATATTGCCCGTATGGGTAAAGAGTCTAAGAGAATTGAAAATCTTATTAAGAAACTTGAAGAGAAGATCAAACGTGAAGAAGCACGTCAACGTGAACGTGAAGAGCGTGAACGTCTTAAGGCAGAACAAGAGCGTCAAGCTGAACTTGAACGTCAACGTCAAGCAGAAGCCAGAAAGAGAAAATTCGAAAAAGATGCTATTGCACGTGCTAAAGAAGTTGAACTTAGAAGACAAGATATGCTTAAGGAAGAAAAGGATAAGGACAACAAGAGAAGAGAATCTCTTGCAAGATTATTCGATGCTCACAAGAAAAAGAGAGATTATCTTGTTAAACAACAAGAAGAAGATAATAAGAACTTCAATGAATTAACTCCAACTGAAATTGCTCAACAAGCTCCAACTCCAGTTCCACAAAGACGTCGTGATGAATACGATGATTTATCAGATGAAGAGTTAGCAGCTTTAATGGAAGAAAATGAAATGCTTCTTGCTCAAATTCCAGAAAAAGATTCTGAATTAGCTGAAGAACAAGCTAAAGTTCAAGCTGCTGAAGATAAAGCTAATAAAGAACCTAAGAAAAAGAAAGAAGAGCCTAAGAAGAAAGGTATTGAAGATACAGATATCGAAGATTTATCAGATTCAGATTTAGAAAAGCTTCTTGCCCAAAATATGGATGGCGACATCAACTTTGGTGCTGCTGATTTAGCAGATGAACCTAAGGTTGTTAAGAAAAAGCCAACTATCAGTAAGAAGAAAAAGATGACTGATGCTGAAAAGGAAGAAGCTGAAAATGCTCAAATCCTTGAAGAAAATCCAGAAGAT
The DNA here is from genome assembly GCA_024681175.1 of Acholeplasmatales bacterium. Next base: position 642 of record JAILBI010000130.1, on the reverse strand, counting down.
AATCAAAATGGTGAATTAGATAATTTATCAGATGAAGATTTAGATAAATTATTAAATGATAACGGCTTAGGTGAAGAACCAGGTGGTTCAGTTAATGATTTACCAGCTGAACACAAGAGTGATGGACCTAAGAAAAAAGGTGGTTTAACAATCAGTAAAAAGAAAAAAGAACCATCATATACTATAAAAGAAAAACCAAAGGCTGAAGAACCAGCTGAAAAACAAGATGCACCAGCTGATGATTTAGCAAACGTTAGTGATGAAGATTTAGATGCTTTAATGGCTGAAAATGGTATCGATAATAACATACCAGAAGCTGATAATCAACCTCAAGAGGCTGAAGAAGCTCCAGTTGAAGAAGCACCTGTTGATGATTCTAATTCATCAGACGATGATTTAGATGATTTATCAGATGAAGATCTAGACGCATTAATGAAAGAAAATGGTTTAGCTGAATAAATCACACTTTAAGGGGTGATGCCACATGGAAGAAAATAAGGATGAAATAAATCCCAAAATGGATTTAAAACAAAATACTGATAATTCTTCAAGTGGTAAGAAAAAATCTAAAAAGAATAGTATTATCGGGTATATAGTAAGCATTTTATGCTTACTATTATGCTTATATATTACTGTTGAAGT
>JAILBI010000127.1 GCA_024681175.1 Acholeplasmatales bacterium | reverse complement strand
TAAAATTGAAATATTAACATTAGATGATAAGATTATAGATTATATAAATGAAATATATCCAATATATCAAAATAATAAAGATATAACCTTAGATATAAGGAGGAAATCATGAAAATAACATTTATGGGTACATCTAATTTTTCCCTAGAAGTATTAAAAATGCTTAATGAAAAATATGATGTTTCATTAATAATATCTCAACCAGATAGAGAAAAGAAAAAGGGTGTATTAATTAAAACACCTGTTGCACAATATGCAATAGATAATAATATTAAATTATTACAGCCTGAAAGCTTAAAGGAAGTTAAGGATGAAATATTAACCGATCCATCTGATTCATTAATTACTGCATCATTTGGTCAATATATTCCATCATATATCCTAGATAAATTTAAAATTAAATTAAATGTTCATGCATCAATACTTCCTTATCATCGTGGTGGTGCACCAATTCAAAGAGCCATCATGGAGGGTGATAAAGAAACAGGCATTTCAATAATGGAGGTTTCTAAAGGCCTTGATAAGGGTGGAGTTTATGCGATAAGAAAAACATCCATTTCAGAAGAGGATGATTCAACATCATTATTTAATAGATTAGCAGTAATAGGAAAAGAATTATTAGATGAAAATTTATTAGATATTTATAATGGTAATATTAAGCCAGTTATGCAGGATGAATCAAAAGCGACATTCTCACCTAATTTAAAAAATGAAGAAGAAATATTTAATTTTAATTTAGAATCTGAAAGGATAAGAAGAATAGTAATGGCTTTAGCAATGGAGCCTGGTGCATATTTTATTTATAAAGATATGAGAATTAAAATTTATCGTGTATCTAAAATTGAATATAATGGAGATGAAAAGCCAGGAACTATTCTTGATATTAAGAAAAGAATATTAATTAAAACAATAGATGGCGCAGTCACACTAGATTTAATTGGTATACCTGGTAAAAGAATAATGAGTGGTAAGGATTATTCTAATGGACAAAAACTTTTTAATATAGGTGATATCATTTAATGAAATGATATAACTAATATGATAAAATTATAAAGATGGAGGTGATATTTTTGAAATTAGATAATTTAAAAAATAAATTAAAAATTAAAATTAAAAATACCACCTTTTTCAAAAAGAAATTTAGCTTTGAATCAGGAATAGATATTACTAATGAAAATGAAGTATTGTATCGTAAAAATGTTGTAATAAAAAATATCCTATTTATTACCAACTTATTATATACAGTAATATTTACATTAATTGCCATAGGTTATAGAAGTCCTATGAACTGGTTAATATCAATATTATTATTTCCTATAACATTCTTTGTAAACTATACTTTATCTAGATTAATAAAAAAAGGTTCTCAAGATAAGATGAGTCAAACAATCGCGATGTATTTCTCTTGTTTCTATATTTTCTTATCTTCAATATTAGTTTATATAAAATTAAAATTTGGTAATTATTCATCATCAAGTGGTGGTGATTCTAAATTCTTACAAGAATGTGGCTATATTTTATTATATTATGCATTATTAATTTGTGCCTTTTACCAAAATAAAAAATTATTAAAAAATATCTTTATTTGGGTATTTATATTAATTACAGTATTACATTTCACAGTAACATATACTCTAGTTCAAGAAGCAGAGCATTATGATTCACCTTTCTCATTTTTAGGCTGGTTCTTTGGGTCGGAAGACTTTAGGGATATATTAATTAGAACTGTCTTATTAGTTTTATATATGATGGTTTTATATATTTATGTATCAATGGCAGACTATATGCAGCAGGAGCGTGTTAAGGAGCTTGTAAAAAGAAGAAAGGTACAAGAGGATTTTACAAATGTTGTAACAAAAATATTTGATGTTACACTTAAGGGTAATACAATAAGTGAGGATGAAAAGCGTGATATGACAATTGTTTCATCAATGTCATCTAAGCTTGCATCATTATTATCTTATGATCCTAATACCTGTGAAGAAATTTATAATTATTCAAAAATAACAGTAACTAAAAATGTTGATTTCCATATTGATGAAAATATTTCTGAGGATGAAAAATTCGCATTTCTATCTAAGCAAACAGAGCTTGGATCATCAATTATTTCAAGACTTCAATTGTCAAGAAAATGTGAAGATATTATTCGTGCAACACTTGAAGGTGGTAATGATGAATCATTTATGGAAAATCAAAAGAAAATTCAAAATAATCCTGAATCACAAATAATATTAATTTGTGAGATGTATGTTACAATGCGTGGAATAAGAAGTTATAAAAGACCTTATAATCATCAAAAAACAATTACATTTATGGAAAGTGAATTAAAGCCATATTTTGATAATATAATATTTGAGCGTTTTATAAGATTCCAGGATGATTTTGAATCATTATATAATGATATGTAGGTGAAATATGAAAAATTGTGTTTTTATCCCAAGAGGGGTTTGTTCATATATGATTAAATACAGCCTTGATGATGAAAATAAAATTCATAATTTAGAATTTTCAGGAGGCTGTAATGGTAATTTAAAAGCAATTGGTAAATTGCTTGAGGGAATGGATGCTGAAAAGGCAATTAAAATTTTAGAAGGAAATGATTGTAGAGGTCGTGGCACATCATGTGCAGATCAGCTTACAAAATCACTTAAGGAGAATATTTAGAAATGAAAAGATTTTTTACATCAGAATCTGTAACAGAAGGACATCCTGATAAGATTGCAGATCAAATTTCAGATGCTATATTAGATGATATTTTAGCAAATGATAAAAACGGAAGAGTAGCTTGTGAAACTGTTTGTGCAACAGGCTTAGTATTTGTATTTGGAGAAATTTCAACAACACATTATGTTGATGTTCAATCAATTGTAAGAAAAACAGTTGAAGATATTGGTTATACAAGAGGTAAATTTGGCTTTGATGCCGATAATTTAGCTGTATTAACAGCAATAGATCCTCAAAGCCCTGATATTGCGATGGGTGTTGATGAGGGTGATGACCATGAGCAAGGTGCAGGCGACCAAGGTATTATGTTTGGCTTTGCAACTGACGAAACAAAGGAATATATGCCACTTGCGATAACACTTGCATCTAAGCTTGCAAAAAGATTAGCAGATGTTAGAAAATCTGGTCTTTTACCTTATTTAAGACCAGATGGAAAAACACAGGTAACAGTTGAATATGATGATGATAAAATTGTAAGAATTGATACAGTTTTAATCTCAACTCAGCATGCACCTGAGGTTACAACAGAAAGAATTAAGGCTGATCTTTGGGAAAATGTTGTATTAAAAATCATTCCAAATGATTTAATTGATGAAAAGACTAAATTCTTATGTAATCCAACAGGAAGATTTGTAATTGGTGGACCTCAAGGAGATTCAGGCTTAACAGGAAGAAAAATTATTGTAGATACATATGGTGGATCATGCCCACATGGTGGTGGAGCATTCTCTGGTAAAGATCCATCTAAGGTTGATAGATCTGCAGCATATATGGCAAGATATATTGCCAAAAATATTGTTGCATCAGGTATTGCTAAAAAGGCTCAAATTGAGCTTTCATATGCAATTGGTGTTGCAAAGCCTGTATCTGTATTAGTTGAAACATTTAATACTGGTAAGGTTTCAGATGAAATTATTTCAAAGGCAGTAGTAGATAATTTTGATTTAACACCAAAGGGTATTATTAAATCTTTAGATTTATTAAGACCTATTTATAAGCAAACTGCAACATATGGTCATTTTGGAAGAGATGATCTAAATCTACCATGGGAAAAGCTTGATAAGGTAGATGTATTTAAAAAATTAATTAAATAAAAAATGTTTTCATACAATGAAAATATTTGAAACTATTTATTTAAGTGATATAATATTTTTCGTAGTTTATAAATTAATGAAAATTCGGAGGAAAATTTAAATGGCTATGTTTGACAAACTTCTTTCTAATTTAAAGAATAATAGAAAGACTTTAGTATTCACAGAAGGAACTGATGCAAGAATTTTATCTGCAGCTTCACGTCTTTTAAATGAAGATTTAATGGACATCATTTTATGTGGTAATGTTGATGATGTAAAAGCTGCAGCAAAGAAAGGTAATTTCGATGTATCAAAAGCAACTATTTTAGATCCACTTTCTTATGAAGGAATGGATGAAATGGTTCAAAAGATGGTTGAATTAAGAAAAGGCAAGATGACTGAAGAAGCTTGCAAAGATTCTTTAATGAAATCAAATTATTTTGGAACAATGCTTGTTAAAATGGGTAAGGCTGATGCATTACTTGGTGGTGCTACATATTCAACAGCTGATACAGTAAGACCAGCATTACAACTTGTTAAGACTAAGAAGGGTGCAAATTTAGTTTCATCTGCATTCATTTTAACAAGAGAAGGTAATTCAAATCTTGATACAATTGCAATGGGTGACTGCGCAATCAATATCAATTATGAAGATACTAAGGATAAGACAACTGGTGAAGTTACAGTATCTGCAGCTAGAAAATTAGCTGAAGTTGCAATTGAAACTGCAAAGACTGCAGCTTATTTCGGAATTGATCCAAAGGTTGCATTATTATCATTCTCAACTTATGGTTCAGGAAAAGGTGGTTCAGTTGACCTATCTCATAATGCAGTAGCAGAAGCTAAAGCATTAGCAGCTGAACAAGGATTAAATCCAGACAATTTCGATGGTGAATTCCAATTCGATGCAGCTGTATCTGAAGTTGTTGCTAAGACTAAATGTCCTAATTCAAAAGTTGCTGGTAAGGCAAACACATTTATTTTCCCTTTAATTGAAGCTGGAAATATTGGCTATAAGATTGCTCAAAGATTAGGTGGCTATAACGCATATGGTCCAATTTTACAAGGATTAAATGCTCCTATTAATGACCTTTCAAGAGGCTGCAATGCTGATGAGGTTTATCAAATGGCAATTATCACAGCTGGTATGGCTGAATAATAAAAAAACAATGATTCTTCGCAAGGAGAATCATTTTTTGTATATTAGTATTTGAAAGGTTCTTATGAGTAATTTATTTGAATTGAAATCATTTTTAGAGAATAACATAAATTGTTTATGTTTTTACAATAGAAAAGAAGATGGTTATAAAGAAAAATTAAATAATAATTCCTTAAAAATTAATACTTTATCTGTCTATTTTCTTAATGGTATAGATTATAGAATTGAATCATTGGCAAATCTATATAATGACAATGGAATAAATAAAGATAAAGTAGAAAAAATGAGCGGTTTTTTTGGAAATATTCTTTTCATGGAGCTAATAAAGGATGGTAGAATTATATCAATTTTGAATCAACCATCATTATATTTATTATTCAGCCATACCAGCTGTGATGATTGCCATTTGATAAACCTCATCAGCATTGCAGCCTCTTGAAAGGTCATTAATAGGAGCATTTAATCCTTGTAAAATTGGACCATATGCGTTATAGCCACCTAATCTTTGCGCAATCTTATAGCCAATATTTCCAGCTTCAATTAAAGGGAAAATAAATGTGTTTGCTTTACCAGCAACTTTTGAATTAGGACATTTAGTCTTAGCAACAACTTCAGATACGGCTGCATCGAATTGGAATTCACCATCGAAATTGTCTGGATTTAATCCTTGTTAAGACTAAGAAGGGTGCAAATTTAGTTTCATCTGCATTCATTTTA
>JAILBI010000106.1 GCA_024681175.1 Acholeplasmatales bacterium | reverse complement strand
TATTTATTGTGAGGATACAAGAACGTCTCAACCATTTTTAATGCATTATGATATTAAAACAAAAAAAGAAAGCTATCATAAATTTAATGAAAATGAAAAGAAGGATGAAATAGTTAATTTTATTAAAGCAGGCCATAAGGCTGCCTTAATTACTGATGCAGGATTACCAATTGTATCAGATCCAGGCTATAGCTTAGTAAAAGCTTTAAGAGATGAAGGCTTAAGGGTATCTGTAATACCAGGCCCATCAGCTGGAATATCCGCACTTATTTCATCAGGATTAAATCCTTCTCCATATCTTTTTTATGGATTTTTAAAATCAAAAGAAAGTGAAAGGGAAGCAGAGCTTTTAGAATTAAAATATGAAAAAGCAACATTAATTTTTTATGAAGCACCACATAGAATAAACGAAACATTAAATTCCATTTATAAAATATTCGGAAATAGAAAAGCATCGGTTTTAAGAGAGCTTACTAAGCTACATGAGGAATATGTAGCAGGTAACCTTAATGATATTAAGGATTTAGACAATCTTAAAGGGGAGATGGTAATAGTAGTTGAAGGATATGTTTCAAATGAAGAAGTATTAAATCCTATTGAAAAAATAGATGATTTAATCAAAAATGGGTATCGTTTATCTGATGCCGTTAAGGAAGTTGCAAGAATCTTTTCTTTAAAGAAAAATGATTTATATGATTTATATTTAAAAGAAAAGAATAAAGGAGAAATATAATGAGCGAAACTATTAGTTTTAAATATGTTCCTCTAGCAGATTCTATAATTAAAGAAATTGATTATGATGAGGTATTAGGATTATTTTCAAAGCTAGAAACATGTATTTTCATCATTGGTGAAAAAGGTGAAGCATACACTGAGAATGTGATGGATTTTGTTAATAAACTCGCAAAGAAGCACAATATTACAAATGTATATTTATTTGATCCAACATTTATTAATGTTTATGGTGAAAAAGAAAATATGATTGATTGTAAGAGCTTAGAAATAAAGCTTAAATATTATAAGCTTGTTGAATTATTAAAATTTAAAAATCAGGAATTATGTAAAGATACATTAATTCCTAAGATTCATACACCATTTATTTCATCTATAAGATTTGGTTCAATGATTGAATATATTGAAGCTCCTTATGATAGAAAAGATGGTAAATTATTCTCAAATAATGAAGATATCACAATTTCATTTGTTGATGAATTATCACATGTAATTAGTGATGTTAAGCTAGATTATAAATTAATATTTTAAAAATATAGACACTCTTATTTACAATATAAATTGTAATAAAGGGTGTCTTTTGATATAATTTTATATGTTTATAAATGGAGGTAATTGCATGGAAAAGAAGAAATTTTATTTAACTACCGCAATTGCATATACATCATCTAAGCCTCATATTGGAAATGTTTATGAAGCTATTTTAGCTGATTGTATCGTAAGATATAAGAAAAAAGATGGTTATGATACATATTTTCAAACTGGTACAGATGAGCATGGTCAAAAGATTCAATCTAAAGCTGAAGGCTTAGGAATTACTCCTAAGGAGCATGTTGATCATATTTCAAAGGAATTAAAAGATACATATGATTTAATGAATGTTAAATATGATCATTTTATAAGAACAACAGATGATTATCATGAAAAGCTTGTTGCCCAAGCTTTTGAAAAAATGCTTAAAAAGGGTGATATTTATAAAGGTAAATATGAAGGATATTATTGTGTAGATTGTGAATCATATTTTACTGAGAAGGATTTAGTTGATGGATGTTGTCCTGATTGTGGGGCAAAGGTATCTTGGAATAGTGAGGAATGTTATTTCTTAAAATTAGAAAATTATCGTTCTAAATTATTAAAATATATTGATGATAATCCTGATTTTATTCAGCCTGCATCAAGAAAAAATGAAATGATTAATAATTTCTTAAAGAATCCTATTCCTGATCTTTGTGTATCACGTACATCATTTACATGGGGTATAAAGGTTCCATCAGATCCTAAGCATGTAATTTATGTTTGGATTGATGCCTTAATGAATTATGTTACAGGTCTTGGTTATTCATTTGATGGTAATCATAACGAATTATATAAAAAATATTGGCCTTGTGATGTTCATTTAATTGGTAAAGATATTTTAAGATTCCATACTATTTATTGGCCTATTATGCTGATGAGTCTAGATATTCCTCTACCTAAGAAGGTATTTGGTCATCCTTGGATTTTAACAAATCATAATAAGATGAGTAAATCTAAAGGAAATGTATTATATTCAGATGATTTAGTTGAATTATTTGGTGTTGATGCCGTACGTTATTATGTATTACATGAAATACCTTTTGCACAAGATGGTAATATTACATATGAATTAGTTTGTGAAAGAACAAATTCTGATTTAGCTAATACATATGGTAATTTAGTATCTAGAAGCATTGCGATGGTAAAGAAATATTTTGGTGATGAAAAAATCATCAAAAAGACAAAAACTAATTTTGATGATGCATTAATTAATCAATTTAATGAATCTATTAAAAATTATAAGAAAAACATGGATGAATTTAAGGTTGGAGATGCTCTAGAAGAAGCAATTATCGCCTTAAGAGCTTCTAATAAATATATTGACGAGACAACTCCTTGGGTTTTAGCAAAGGATGAATCTAAAAAAGATGAATTAATGACTGTATTATATAATCTTTTAGAAGCTATTAGAATTGGAACAGTTTTATTAGAGCCTGCAATTCCTAATACCGCAGAAAAGGTATATAATGCATTAAATACTAAATTAAATACATTTGATGATTTAGAATTTGGTAAGGTTGATTCATATAATGTAAATAAAATTGATGTATTATTCCAACGTTTAGATGTAAATGAAGTAATGGAAAAGGTATTAAAGAAGGAAGAAGCTAAGCAAAAGGCTTTAGAAAAGCCATCAAAGGAAGAAATAACAATTGATGATTTTGATAAGCTTGAGCTTGTAGTAGGTCAAATATTAGAAGCAAAGCATCATGAAAAAGCGGAAAAGCTATTAGTATTTAAGGTTAATATTGGAACTGAGGTTAGACAAATAGTTTCTGGTATTGCAAAATATTATAAGCCTGAAGAATTAATTGGAAGAAAGGTTGTTGTTGTAAAGAACCTAAAGCCAATTAAATTAAGAGGCGAAGAATCAAAGGGAATGCTTCTTTGTGCTTCAAATGATGATGATTCTAAATTAGAATTAATTAAAATTGAAGGATTAAATCCTGGAGATAAGATATCTTAATAATTAATAAAAAGCTATAAAGGTGGTCTTTATGGCTTTTTTAATGTAAAAATTGAAAATAATTATTGCATAAGTAAATAAAAAGATATATAATTCACTCAGTTAGTAAGGTATAACTAACTTTTAGGAGAAATTTATGGAAAAGAAATTAAGTGAGGTAGGAGTAGGACAATCCGGTACCATTACTAAGGTTTTAGGTGAAGGTAGAGTAAGAAGAAGATTGTTCGATATGGGTGTTACTCCAAGTGCTAAATTCGTTTTAAGAAAAAAAGCACCATTAGGCGATCCCATTGAAATAACCTTAAGAGGTTATGAATTAACATTAAGAAAAGGTGAAGCAAACCTTATAATTGTAAATTTAGACGAAGGAAGTGAAAAATAATGAAGCATTTTGCCTTAGCTGGAAATCCAAACTGCGGTAAAACAACATTATATAACGCACTTACTGGATCTAATGCACATGTAGGTAACTGGCCTGGTGTTACAGTTGAAAAAAGAGAAGGAGATTATAAGAAATTAGATGAATTAATATCTATAGTAGATTTACCCGGTATTTATTCTTTATCTCCATATACACCAGAAGAGGTTATATCAAGAAGATTTATTGTTGATGATAAGCCTGATTGTGTTATTAATATTGTTGACGCAACAAATTTAGAAAGAAATTTATATTTGACAACTCAAATCCTTGAAATGGATGTTCCCGTAGTTATTGCATTAAACATGATGGATGTCGTTGAAAAGGATGGCGACAAAATCGATGTTAAAGCCTTAGAAGCAGCAATAGGTGTTCCTGTAGTTGCAATATCTGCACAAAAGGGTGTTAATCTTGATGACCTTATGGAGGTTGCATATGAAACATCTAATAAGCCTAGAAAAGGATTTAGTGTATTAAAGGATTCAAAAATCAGTAAATATATTGATGAAATAACTAAATGCATGGAAGAGGAAGATGTTCCATCTCCAATGTATCATGCAATAAAATTCCTTGAAGGTGATTTTATTGAGCAAGCACATTCTGAAAGAATCAGTAAGATGGTTGAGGAATATAAAAAGGAATTTAATGATGAAGCATTTGGTTCTGATTTTGAAGCTTTAATTGCAGACGCAAGATATAATTATATTGTTGCAAATTATTCTTGTCATAAAACTAAAGCTGTTACTGATATTAAAGCAGAAAATAAATCTTATAAAATAGATAAGGTATTAACTAATAAATGGGCAGGTATTCCTATTTTCTTAGTTATATTATTCTTATTATTCCATTTAACATTCTCAGAAAACTTATTTTTCTTAGGTGGTCTATTTAGTGATGTTTCTCCATCATTTGAAGGAACAATGTTTGAAGGATTATTCTGGACTGATGCGGGAATTAATTCACCAGGTGTTATATTACAAAATTTCGTAATTAATACAACTGATTGGTTATCAGAGGTTGCAGCAGGATGGTTATCTTCAGCCCCTGGTTGGGTTTCTGGTTTAATTGTTGATGGTGTTTTAGCTGGTGTATTTGCAGTATTATCATTTGTTCCACAAATATTGTTATTATTCTTATTCTTCTCAATATTAGAAGATACAGGATATATGGCACGTATTGCGTTCATATTAGATAGAATATTTAGAAAAATGGGTGTATCAGGAAGAGCATTCCTTCCAATGATTATGGGCTTTGGTTGTTCAGTTCCTGCGATGATTAATACAAGAACACTTGCAGATGAAGAAGAAAGAATTGCAACTGTAAGAGTTATTCCATTCTTCTCATGTGGTGCTAAATTACCTATTTTAACAGCAATTGCTGGATGTATTTGTGAATTATTTGATTTTAAGCATGTTGATTTTATTACATATTCAATGTATTTAGTAGGTATTTTAACTGCAATTGTTACAATTATCTTAATGAAGAAAACAGTTATGCGTGGTAAATCATCTCCATTCATTATGGAATTACCACAATATCATATGCCTCAAGCAAAATCATTATTAATCCATTTATGGGATAAATTAAAAGGCTATGTTAAAAAAGCATTTACAATCATTTTAGCTTCTACAATTGTTATTTGGTTCTTACAAAGCTTTACATTTAACTGGAAATATATTGAACAAGCTAATCCAAATGAGATAGCTGATACAATCTATGATGATTATATTTCTGAATCAGCTAATGTAGATAAATTTGAAGATATTAATGCTGATTATGTAGAAGATGGTGAGGTTGTAATTGATCTTGCAACTTTAGTATCTGATTATGCAGATAATGAAGATGAAGCATTAGATTTAAAATATAATGTAGTTATTACAGAAATATTTACTGACGCACTCGCTGAATATGAAGCAGTAGTAAGTGATCCAGATTATGTTGATTCAGGAGATTCAATTTTAGCTGGCTTTGGTAAATTAATTTCACCAATTTTCACACCACTTGGATTTGGTTCTCAATTAAATGAAAATGGTTGGGTATATGGTGTATCTGCAATAACAGGCTTAATTGCAAAAGAAAATGTTATCGCAACATTTACAGTATTATCACAAGGTGTTTCAACAAAAGATATTAAAGATGTTGATTCATATGTAGATTTATACCAAATTGGTATAGATGAAGAAGGTGTATCTTCAGCTATTTCTACAGCTAAAGCAACAGGTATTTCTGGTAATGGCTTTAAGGGCTGGCCAATATTAATTGCATTTATTGTATTTAATATGACAACAATTCCATGCTTTGCAGCTATTGCAACTGCAAAGGGTGAGCTTTCTAAGAAGAAATTTAAAGGAACTATTTTATTCTGGTTAGCTACATCATTTATTGTTTCATCAATGGCTTATTTAATCTTAGCTAAATGGTGGTTTACATTCATCTTTGCTGCAGCATTTGCATGCTTAGGATGTGGTATATTCTTTATGAATAAGAAAAAAGATTTAAAAGAAGCAGGTATTAATTAATGCAGCCAATTGAAATTATTGTACTTATTTCAGCAATATTAATAGTTGGTGTAGTATTTGGAACTTATCTTTATAAAAAATTAAAGCATATACCTACAGGTGAATGCGAAGGATGTAAGCATAAAAATACAAAAAAGATGCTTAATCAGGTTAGAAAAGAAATAGAAGAAGAAAGAATTTGTAATTGTAAATAATAAATAAGGCAAGCAGACGCTTGCCTTATTTTTCTCATATTTATCTAAAAATTTCTTCAAAACAAAATGAGATAATGTTATACTTAAAAAAAGGTGAAATACTATGACTAAAATCACATCAAATAATCAAGTTTATCAAAAACCAAGGGCATATAATGAATATACTAAAGAAGAATTAATAGCTTCAATTGATAAAGCTATAGAAGCATATAAAAATGGTGATTATTATACTCTATCAGAAATAGAAGAGGAATATAATAAATAAGGCAAGCGGTCTGCTTGCCTTATTATTATGAAACCATCATATCTAGATCAAATTCTTTGACCTTATCATAATATTTCTTTTCTATTTCACCTTCATAATATACACCATCTTCACGATAGTCCTTTATTTCTATTTTTCCTTTTTGTTCTAGGATATTAAATAAATCTCCTCTATTATATGGTATTAATAATTTAACTGATACAGTAGAAGGAGCTATTTCATTAACAATTAAATCTAATAATGTTTCTACATTTAATCCTGTCTTATTAGAAAATGGTAATGAATTAGTTTTAGGTATAATTATTTTTTGTGATAATACATTATCCCATTTATTTAATAAGAAAAATTGTGGGATAGTCATCGCATCTACCTGATATAATGTAGAAATTACAACATTTGCTTGTTCATTAATATATGGGCTTGATGCATCAAGCACATGTATTATTAAATCAGCATTTTTAATTTGTCTAAATGTTGAATAAAAAGAAGACATTAATGAATAAGGTAATTTAGATACTAATCCTACTGTATCTACTAAAATAAAATCTTGTTTTTTATAAGATACCTTTCTTGAATATGTTTCAAGTGTCATAAATAATTGATCTTTTACATCAACATGCTTATCTTCACTTTGCTCACAATAATTTAATATTGTGTTCATTGTTGAGCTTTTTCCAGCATTTGTATATCCTACAAGGGCTACAATTGGAATATCATTTTTCTTTCTATTTATTATTTGTGTATCTTGCATTTTATTTATTTCTGCAATTTGTTTTTTAATTTGTACTATTTCATTTGAAATACGTCTTTTATCTAATTCACTTTCAGATTCACCTTTACCTCTTGTGACATTAGATGCACCTGATACACGCTCTGTTTTAAATTGATCTGTTCTTGGTAATAGGTAATAATCCTTTGCAAGCTTGACCTCAAGCTTTGCCTCTTTTGTTTGGGCTCTAAGCTCAAATATTTTTAATACGACATAGCTTCTATCATAAACATCACAATTTATTATATCCTTTACATTTCTCATTTGTGATGGTGATAATTCATCATTAAATATACATACATCTATATCATATGCAAGACATATATTTTTAGCTTCCTGCAGCTTACCTATTCCAATATATGTTGCAGGATTAATTTTATCTACCTTTTGTGTTAATGTATATGCAACTTTAATATCAATAGTTTCAACTAAGGCTCTTAATTCATCTAATTGATATGAAAGATCATAAAAATCATCTTTAGTTTGTGCAGCAATTAATAATGCGTTCATAATAATACCTCGGTAAAATTATAACATTAAATATTATTTTGTGATATAATTAATAACGAAAAGAGGGGTATTATGATTAGAATTATTACTGACTCAACTTGTGATTTATCTAAAGATTTAATAAAAGAATTTAATATAGAAATCATTCCTTTATATGTAACATTTAATGATGATAGCTATAAAGATGGTATTGAGATTAATTCAGAAAAATTATATAAAGAGGTAGATAAAAGAAAGATGCTACCAAAAACATCTGCAGCATCTATGTTAGATTTTATGAATTATTTTAAAAATATAATTGATAATGGTGATGAAGCATTTTATGTAGGTATAGGTTCTAAATTATCTACTACACTAAATAATGCCAATATGGCTATTGAAGAGCTTGGTACTGATAAGATAATGACAGCTGATTCTAAAAATTTATCTACAGGCATTTCATTATTAGTATTAAAGGCTTGTAAGGATAGAGATAATGGCTTGTCTTTAAAAGAAATTAAAGAAAATGCAGATAAAAATGCTGATAAGGTATTAGCTCAATTTGCAATAGAAAGCACGGAATTTTTAAGAAAAGGTGGAAGATGCTCAAGTATTGCATCTTTAGCAGCAACAGTCTTAAGAATTAAGCCTATTATTGAAGTAAGAGAAGGTATGCTTTCTGTTGGCAAAAAGCCAATTGGTAAGATAAAGCGTGCAATTGATATGATGAATAATCAAATAATGGATGATAAAGATAATGTAGATAATGATTTTATATTTGTAACTCATTCATATCAGGATGATGGGGCTAAATATATCATCCCTATTTTAAAGGAAGAATTCCCTAATGCAAGAATAGTTGAAACATCTGCAGGATGTGTAATATCATCTCATTGTGGTAAGGGAACAATTGGAATTTTGTATATGCTTAAGTAAAAAAACGCTGGTAAATTGATAAAATTTATCAGCATTTTTTATTATACTTATTGATTTTTTATCAAATAAAAATCACCGTTCGGTAATATTTGTATGTCAATTAATAAAAAATATAAAAAAATATTACCGGACGGTAATAATTAGCAGTACTTACAAAAAATAAGAGCATTAATTTTTAATGTTTTAATTGAATTAAAATATATTTTTTTAAAAAATATTGAAAGATTATATTTTTTTATATATAATCAATTAGTAAATTTTTATTAAGAAAGGTCGTGAAATCTATGGGAAGAGCCCATGAAGTTAGAGCAGCATCTATGGCTAAGACAGCCGCAATGAAATCAAGCAAATATGCAAAATGGGGAAAAGAAATTTTCGCCGCAGCAAAGAGTGGTGTTCCTGATCCCGAGATGAATCAGAGCTTAAAGAATGTAATTGCACGTGCTAAGAAGGACCAAGTTCCTGCAGATGTTATTAAAAGAGCAATTGATAAAGCAGCTGGTGTTAAGTCTGGTGCAACAAAGGAAAAAGTATATGAAGGTATGGGACCTGGTAATGTTGCAGTTATCGTTGAATGTTTAACAGATAACGATAATAGAACATTCACTGAAGTTCGTACTGCATTCAATAGAACAGGTGGAACTATTGGTCAAGCAGTATCATATTTATTCAGCAATAAGGCTACATTTGAATTTGAAGGTATGACAGAAGATGAAGTACTTGAAGCATTAATGATGGCTGATGGTGCAGATTATGAAGATTTAACAGTTGATGAAGATGGTTTCGTAACTATTTCAGCAGAACCAAGAGCATTTGAAGCAATTAAGAATGCTTTACTTGCTGCAAAACCTGATCTAGAATTTGAAACTGCAGAAACTGGTTTAGTTCCTTCAACTACAGTTGAACTTGATGCTGATCATCTTGAAAAATTTGGTAGATTAATTTCATCATTAAGAGAATTTGATGATGTTTCAGATATTTACCATAATTGTTCAAATTTTGAAGAATAGTTTGATTAT
>JAILBI010000095.1 GCA_024681175.1 Acholeplasmatales bacterium | reverse complement strand
GGATTTATTAACAGATGATAATCCAAATAAAGAAAGAAGCAATAGACAACAAGATATTTATAACAAAAATATAAATAAATTAGCTGCTGATTTCATTAAAGAAAAGCTAATGCCTGAAATGATTTATGATTTTAATAATTTATTAGGTCAAAAAGCAGAATTTCAAATTGATGAAAATGAACCACAGGTTTTAAATTTTAACTATCCAAGATTATATAATGATGATGCCGGTATTTTAAAATTTGTTAGATTAGAAATTGGACCACTTGCTGCACTAACACCAACAGAAGATGTTACAATATCACCATTAATTTCTAAGTTAAATTTAAAGCTAATGAACAAAAATGAAACAATAATTAAAACAGTTTCTCCAGAAAGAACATTCTGGGAGAAGATATTGATTCTTAATCAAGAGTCACATAGACCATTAGATAAAAAAATGCCAACAAGATATTCTAGACATTATTATGATGTTTATAAAATATCATTAACTAAGTATAAAGATAAAGCATATAGTAATCTTGAATTATTAGAACAAGTTAGAGAGTTCAAAAAGAAGTTTTACCCTGTCGGTTGGGCTAAATATGATTTAGCAAAACCTGGTTTATTTACTTTGGTACCAAGTGTAGAAAGAATCAAAGAATTAAGAGTTGATTTTTCTAATATGAAAGAAATGATTAACGATAATTTGATTAATAGTTTTGATGATTTGTTAATTTATATAAAACAAATAGAAAGAGAAATTAATAATTTAAAATAAATAATAAAACAGGTGAGGAAATTAATTAATGATTAGAGAAATAAAAAAAGATGAATTGAATCAATTACTTGAACTTTATAAATTTCTGCATAATGACGAAAAGTTTGACAATATAGAGCATATAAAAGATATATGGAATGAAATTATGGAAGATAAGAATCATCACATTATTGTAAATGATATTAATGGTAAAATAGTATCTTCATGTGTATGTGTTATTATTCCTAATTTAACAAGAGGTGGAAGACCATATGCATTTGTTGAAAATGTAGTAACACATATTGAATATAGAAATAAAGGATATGCAACTGAATGTCTAAATTATGCAAAAGAAATAGCAATTAATAATAATTGTTATAAGATGATGTTATTAACAGGTTCAAAGAGACAAACTACATTAGATTTTTATAAAAATGCTGGTTATAATAGCAATGATAAAACAGCTTTTATTCAGTGGCTATAATAACTCGACTAGTTTTTAAAAAAAATCCGCGAATGACTTTCGCACGTTTAGACGGTCTGTTTATTAAATCGAAAAAATGATTAAAAATAGCAAAAAATATAAATTTAATGGTTCGATTGCTGAAGTTGATATTTATTAGTAATGTAAACGTTGTTAAATTAAGAAAAAACAAAAATATTTATTAAAAATGTATTATAATAAATAATAGGAGATGATAATAATGGCTGCTTTAAAGGAGTACATTATATATAACTGGGCATTAATACTTGTATTAATTGCATTTGTGATAATGCTAATTATAACAGTATTTTTAGATAAAAAAACTAAAATAAAAATGTATATTTTAATTGGTGTTGTTTTTTGTTTTAATAAAAATGAAAATAAAAATATAGAAGAAATGATTAGGATTTCAGATGAAATGATGTATGCTGATAAAAGAGAATATTATAAAGCGAACGGAATTAAAAGATAATTTCATTGGAGGTATTAAAATATGAATTTAGTTACTTCAATTTTAGCTATTTCTATAGCTATTGTTGTATATTTTGCTTTAATTAGCATTTTCAGTGCATTATTTAGAATCACTGGTTTAACAAAAGAAAAAGCAAGATTTCAGGTTATTTCAATGATTACATGTGTTGGTTTTACAACAGGTGAGGCTGAAATAATTACATTAAATAAAAGAAGAAGAAAATTAGCAGTTGCTTGTATGATTAGTGGTAATTTATTTAATGTACTAATCATATCTTTGATTATTAATTTGATTAGTAATATTTCTACTGAAGGTTTAATAGATGAACAAATCATGTGGATTTGTATAATTGTTGGTTCATTATTACTATTATTAATCATTTCTAAAATTCCTTTTGTCTCAAGAAGAATTGAAAAGCTATTAGAAAGCTTTGGTAGAAAATTAATGGGTAGAAGAGACAATTATAATGTTATGACTATCTTAGATTCTTATGATAAGGATGCAATAGTTGAAATTTATATTAATAAAATACCTGAAATATTAGAAAATAAAACGTTAGCTGAATCTAATTTTAAAGCACAATATGGTATTAATTTATTGATTTTAAAAAGAGGTAATAGAACAATTGAAATAACTAAAGATACAGTAATTCAAAATAAAGATATAATTGCTGTATTTGGTAATAAACAAGTTATCAAAGATTTATTCACTTATAAAATTAGTGAAAATTATGATAATAAAATTATTAAACCAAAAGAAAATGTTATTAATTTAATTGATAATTATGGTTCAGATGCTATGGCAGAGGTTGAAATTCAAATATTACCTGAGATTTTAAAGGATAAAAAATTATTCGAATCAACTATTAAAACAGAATATAATTTGAATGTTTTAATGGTTAAAAGAAATGATCAAGCTATTAAAGTAACTAAAGATACTATTATTGAAGAAAATGATGAAATAGTTGTTTTTGGTAACTATAATAGTATTAAAAAAATATTCCTTGAAACCAAACAAGATTAAGGTAAATTTATGAAATACATATTAATTGATTTAGATGGTACTTTACTTGATTTTAATAAAGGTGAAAAATATTCATTTATAGATACAATCAAAGAATTTACTAACTATATTGTAAATGATGATGATTGTAAAAAATTCAGTGAAATAAATG
>JAILBI010000093.1 GCA_024681175.1 Acholeplasmatales bacterium | reverse complement strand
AAATTTATGGAATAAATTTAATTATTAATTCTTCTTTAATATTTTTATCAGATATAATAAATGAATCTAAAACATCATTTATAACATCATTATAATTATCTTTATTAGTATAGATGGTTGCTAAAACATCACCTATATTTACAAAATCTTCAGGTTTCTTATTTAAAATTATACCAGCTGTATAATCAATTAAATCTTCTTTCTTTTCTCTACCTGCCCCAAGCTTCATTGAAGATAATCCAATTTTATTTGCTTTAATTTTATTGATATATCCTTTTTTAGTAGATTTAATTTCAATAATGTTTTTAGCTTTTTCAAATAAATCTGGATTATCTATATAATATATATCTCCACCTTGAGCTTTAACAAATTCTTTAAATTTATTAAATGCTTTACCATTATGTAAATTATCATAACATAATTTATAAGCTTCATCTAAATCATTAGTTATTTTAGCATCATAAACTATTCTTTTTGAAAATTCTAAACATAATTTTTCAAAATCTTTAGGGCCGTTACCCTTTAATGTATTAATGGCTTCTATTACTTCTAGATTATTACCAATAGCACAGCCTAGTGGACTATCCATATTAGAAATAATTACATGAACCTTTTTATTAAAGCCTTTACCTATTTCAATCATACATTTAGATAATTTAGTCGCATTATCTAAATCCTTCATAAAAGCACCACTACCAACTTTAACATCAAGTGAGATTAAATCCGCACCAGAAGCTATCTTTTTACTCATGATTGATGATGCGATTAAAGGTATAGATGGGACAGTTCCTGTGACATCTCTTAAAGAATATAATAATTTATCTGCCTTAACTAAATCTTCTGATTGACTAACAATACAAATTCCTATTTCTTTTATTTGTTTAAATATAGCTTCTTTACTAAGCTCAACATTAAAACCTGGAATAGATTCTAATTTATCAATAGTTCCCCCAGTAAATCCTAAGCCCTTACCACTCATTTTAGGGAATATTACACCAAGTGATGAAACAAGTGGACCTACGACAAGTGATGTTTTATCTCCAACTCCACCAGTTGAATGCTTATCAACCTTATATCCTTTAATATCACTTAAATCTAAAGTGATACCTGTTTCAATCATAGATCTTGTTAAATTAATAGTTTCTTCCATATCCATTCCAACAAAATAAATAGCCATTAATAAACTAGATATTTGATAATCAGGAATCGAACCATTAGAAAAACCTTTAACAAAAAAATCTATTTCTTCTTTTGTTAACTTATATCCATCTCTCTTTTTAGTTATGACATCTACAATTCTCATATCGTATCATAAACTCCTAACAAAATAGCTTTTAGTTCATTTGTATTATTTACTTCATCTATTAATTCATATAAAATTTTTAAATCATTTGAATTTAAAGAACATTCAATATAAAAATTATATTGACCTATTCCATTTTTAGATGGTCTAGACATAATAGCCTTTAAATTAATATTTCTATCATGGAATCTTTTTAAGATATTAAATAAGATACCAGGCTTATCAATTATTGCGTTAAATAATATTGAAGCCTCACATTCATTTAAATGATTAAATTTTGATTTTTCTTTAGATACTAAAAAGAATCTAGTTTCATTATTTTTAGAATCAGCGACATGTTTAATTTCTAAATTAAATTTATAATCATTTAATGAATGAATAGGAATAATAGCACCATAACTATTATCAGCCTTTAATAATAAATTTAATGATTCAATATTACTTTCAGTTTTTAAAACATTGAAATTATATTTAGATAAAAAGTCTAAGCATTGACCATACGCTTTAAACTGTACATATACATTTTTTATATCTTCTATTTTTTTAGCATTTGAAACGAATGCGAAATCAATACTTAATTTATATTGTTTCAATATTTTTAAATCATTGTAAATAATTTGATCAAGTGATTCTAAAACAAAGCCATCAAGAGTATTTTCAAATGGTAAAACAGCTAAATTGTCATTAATGTTTTTTGAAACATTTAATATTGATTTTTCATATTCTACTTCATATCCAGCTAAATCCTTTAAAAAGGCTTTGGCAGCGACATCAGAATATGTACCTTTTGGTCCTAAAACCTTTAGCTTATTCATATATTTCACCCTTTCTTAATGGTATCATTAAATAATTCTTTTTATTATCAAAATAATATAAGCTCATATTATTCTTATCTTTTATTACATAAAATTTATCATTATCATAAATTAAACAAGTATCTTCTTCAATTCCAAATGATTTAACATTATATTTTTTTATTTCATCATTATAAATAATTAAATCTTCATTTTGATAATGAGGACATATAGAAATGTTAATTAAATTTAAACATTCAACCATCTTATAGTTATAATTATGGAAATTATCACTAAACATATCTCTATCACCCATTGAATAATATGTATATAACATCGCTCCTGCGGATGAACCAGCATATATTTTATTTGAATTTAAATATTTAACTAATATTTGATCTAAATTATTGTTTTTAAAAACATCTACTAAATAATTTGAATTACCTCCACCAACATATAAAATGTCAGCCCAATTTAATAATTCATCAAAATCATTAATATCTTCTTCAGTAAATATTTTTAAATTAAAATCCAAATCTTTAATTAATTCTTTAAAGCTATTTATAGATTTATTTATTTCTTTACTAGCAATAGGTGAAAATAAAACATTAGGCTTATCTTTTTTAGTTAAGCTAAATATATATTTTTCGA
>JAILBI010000084.1 GCA_024681175.1 Acholeplasmatales bacterium | reverse complement strand
TTAAAAATATTTCATTTTTATTTAACATAATACATCACGCCTTTTATAAAATATTTATGTATTATAATTATATATTTAATTTTCTTTTTAAACAAGAAAAAACTTAAGCAAAAATGCTTAAGCTTTATTTAAAATATGAATAAGTAATTTAATTCTCCTTTTGAATAACCTACATAAGATAAATCATTATTATCTTGATTATATCTAAATACAAAATTTGCATCTAAATCTTCATAATCTGTATCTCCTCTAAAAAGCCAAGGAATATAACTAATATCTCTATGAATGGTTACATTATAATAATAATTATCATCTATTTTTAGTCTAGAGCTACTATTCCATTTTGCACTAGAGCAATAAGAATGAATAATACCATTAAATTTTTTACCTTTTTTTACATCAGTAAATCTTGGTAAGAAATAATTTGCCTCTTCTTCAATCTCTTTATTTATATAATCATATATAGGCTTTTCTATATCTAATTTAGAATTATCAAACGGATAAATCATTTCATTGTTTGCAAAATCATATATATTTCTAATTTCAGGCTTATTATCACGAGACATTCTTGTAGTAACTTTATAATTATCAATTATTCTTACATAATTACCACCTGGATTTTCTTCCCATCCTAATTCATAAAACTCATGATTATAATAAATGATATCTTTATATGATCCATTCTTTTTTAAAGTAAATATAATTGAATCATTATTTTTTTCAACAGATGTTATTACATTAGAATCATCTGTTAATATTGTTGATTCAATATTAAAATCTACATCAATAACATAAGCTGTATCAACATAATCATTACCATAAGATATTAAGCCAGTATATTTATTACTACAAATAAGTGTAGAACTTTTAGAATTTTCTAATTCCATTTCTTTTTTAATAAATGTTTTATCATTCACGTTATAATTAGTTTGATAAAAAACACCATTTGAAACAGTTACTGCAACTATATAATCTCTAGATTGATATGCTTCTACATGACCATAATCATCAAAGAAATCATCATATGATAATTCATTGTAATTACCATTTAAAACTATTCCATCTTTACCAAATGTTATATAATTTTCATCTATTTCATTTTTTACTTTACTTAAATTTTTATATGATGTTGATGCACCACATGATACTAAAGATATAGTCGATAATAATAAAATGATTAAAAAACACACCTTTTTCATAAAATCCTCCAAAACGTTTAATCATTTTCAACATCCATTATAATCATTAAATAAAAAATGTCAAGCATACTTTACTTTTTAATTTTTAAATATTTTTCTAAATATATTTATATATTTAAATAAAAAAATAATCATACCGTCTAGTATGATTATTTTGCACCTTTATGATTTAATACTGCAGGAATAGTTCTAAAAATTAAACCTAAATCGTAGAAAAATCCTCTTTTAGAAAAATATTCTAATTCTAATTTTTGTCTTTCACCTGATTCAAAATCAGCATTATTTCTTGCTTTAACCTGCCAATATCCTGTTAAGCCTGGCTTACCAGAATATAATATTTTAAGCTCATTAGGATAAAAATTTTCTGTTTCCTTTTTAGAAATTGGTCTCCAACCAATTACTGATAATGAACCAAATAAGATATTGAATAATTGTGGTAATTCATCTAGAGATGTTTTTCTTAATATATTACCAAATTTAGTTATTCTTGGATCATTATCTACTTTTCTTTCTCTTAACCAAATTTCTTTTTGTTCAGGAGTGAAATATTTATCAGGATTATCATTTGCATCAAAATACATTGATCTAAATTTATAGACATTAATTTCTTTGCCTTTATATCCAACTCTTTTATCTTTATAAATTGGATGACCCTTTGTGGCAATTAAATTAATGATAAATATAATTAAAATAAACCAAGAAATTAATAAAATTAATATTAATGATGATATAAAATCAAATAATCTTTTAGTAAATCTATACCACCAATTATTTCCTTTTATTTTATTTAATTTTATTTCTTCTCTATTTAAAGATGTTACTTCAATATTATTATTTATTTTTTCTTCCATCGTAACACCTTCCTTTTAATACAAAAATCTTTATTTTTGACTATTTGATTATACCAAATAAAAAATATTATTCAATAAATAACA
>JAILBI010000075.1 GCA_024681175.1 Acholeplasmatales bacterium | reverse complement strand
TCTTCAATAGGTTCAGCCTGTTGAGCTTGTTGACGATTTGCTTCATTTAATTGACGAACAAGTTCATCTGGATCAAGGAATGATTGTAAATCTGTATCAAGGTCGATACCTGTTGTATCGTATTCTGGTTTATTAACATTTTCAAGCTGTACATTTGCTTGAGTTTGCTCCATAGCTGCTTCAAATGCTTGATTAGATACATCATTATCATATGAAGTAACACGATTTTTTAATCTAAAATAAGCTAAATTAACTTTACCAAATGTATATAATTTATGCTTTGGATTTAAAGCTAAAGATAAATATTTCTTTTTTCTTTGTCTTCCAATAGCTTTAGCTATTATATCTTCTTTATGTACAATATGATATTCTTTTTCACTATCACCTGCAACATAAATATCAAGACCATCAAAACGAATGACTCTACGAATGAAATATTCACCCTTTACAACATATAAAATAAAGTCTTTTTTCTCTATTCTATTTGATTGTGTAAAGTGAATAAAATCACCTTTTCTAAAGATGGGGGCATTAATATTATCCTTTAAACGTAAAGTACCAATTAAGCCTGCTTCAATTCTAGATAAAACAGTAGGTAAGGCATTAGGATCATATCTATCCTCATCCTCTTCCTCTTGTTTAGCTAATTCTTCCTGCTTTTTTCTATCCTCATCTTCACTTTCCATAACGTCATCAACTTCAATTTTATCAACGTTATCGACAGTGATATCTAATGATTCTTCATCACCTTCGTTTTCACTTTCAGATGTTTCTTCCTCATCAGCTTTTTTAGATAAATTTCTAATAACATCATCAATAGATATTATTTCACTATCATCTTTAAGCTCGTTAGATTCATCAGAATTTTCTTCGTTAGCTTCTAAATTAGAATTATCTTCTAAAGGTTGTTCTGTTTTTTCTTCTTCAGTTGTTTCATTTTCATCATTAATAATATCATTATTAAGATCTTTCTCTAAGTTGTCCATACTTCACCCATTCATTATTTTTAATTATATAGAAAAATGATAATAAATTCAAGTAAATGGATAAATGTATAAAATTAAAAAATAATGCAGGATATTTCTCCTGCATTATTCTTTATTCTTCATCATCAAATAATGATATTTTTTTGTATGGAATTTTCTTTTCCTCTTTAACATCCTTTTCCTCTTCAGCCTTTAATGGAGATGGATTATTGATGTTATTATTGTTGTTTTTCTTTTCATTTTCGTATTGTAATATTTTTTCTAAATCATCAAAAATATTATCATTACTATTATCTACTGGGATTGGCTTTTCCTCTTCCATACCAAAGTCGTCGTTAAAGATGCTTTTTGGGGCTTCTATTAAATATTCTGGTGAAACAGGTGCATCTTCCTTGTCTGGATCATCAACGAAGATATAACAGCCTTTTTTAAGGCCATTAGAAGATATTTGTTTACCAATTTGAGGATCTGAATATTTAAAATCAAATGCATTTAAATCTAAAGAGCCATTTCTATATACTAAATGAACAACCTTATTTTCTTTATATTGATTTGGAGTTAATTTTTCTACATCAATTAATACATTTGGATTTGTTTTATTCTTAGGAATAACTCTAGAGCCAGCTCTTGATCTCTTAGTTAAAATAATATCTTCAACCTTCATTCTCTTAACAGTATCTTTATTTGTGAAAATTAAGAAATCATCATTCTTATTTGCATAAATAACTGATACTGCTTGGTCGCCATTTTTAAGATTAATACCCTTTACACCACCTGATGATGTTGATGTAATTTGAAAATCTGTAGCACGGAAACGTAGTGCTTCACCATCCTTAGTGAAGATTAATACCTCAAGTGGATCTTTAATTAAATCTGTTGAAACAAGCTCATCATCAGATAATCTCATACATCTAATTTCTTTAGTGTATCTTGATACTTCAAATTCCTTTAATGATGTTTGTTTTATGTTACCCTTCTTAGATAATAAAACAAATGTTTTTGGTTCATTAAATGAAGATATTGCATGAACAGATATAATCTTTTCACCTGGAGTAATTTTAATTAATGTTGAAATATATTCACCAATTTCTTTAAATTTCATTTCAGGAATTTTATAAACTGGTAAATAAACATAATTACCTAGGTTAGTAAATAATAAAATGGTATCTAGTGTATTTTGTTCATGTAAGAATACTTGGGCATCATTTTCCTTTAAACCATTTGTTTTAGAAGCATTAAATGATTTTAAGCTTGTTCTTTTTACATAACCATCTCTTGATACTGCAACAATTGTTTGTTCCTTAGTAACAAGATCCTCTTCATTAATTTTAAGATTTGTAACCTCATCCTCAATGACAGTTTTTCTTGGTACATCAAGAGCTTTATTTACTTCCTTAAGTTCATTTTTAATTACCTTAAGTAATTCTTTTTCACTTGATAAAATCTTATTATATTCTTCAATGTTTTTATTTAAAGTAATTTTTTCATTATTAAGTGCATCAATATCCTGATGAGATAATGAATATAAACGCATCATTACAATAGCTTCAGCTTGTTCTGGTAGGAATTGGAAAGCTTTAACTAAATTGTCGATAGAATCTTGTTTATTTTCACTTTTTCTGATGATTTTAATTACTTCATCAACTACATCAATCATCTTTAATAAGCCATCAACAATGATTAATCGTTTATTAGCTT
Organism: Acholeplasmatales bacterium; assembly: GCA_024681175.1. The sequence continues at coordinate 8,880 of JAILBI010000075.1, read as the reverse complement.
TAATTAATAAATAATTAGTTCTATTAGTGATAACTTCTTTTTCGTGATTAATATAAGCATTTAAAATAGGTATTACACCAAGCTTCATTGGCTTTCTATCACAGATAGAAACCATATTGTAGTTACAATTAATTTGAAGCTCTGTATTCTTGAAATAGAATGCTAAGATTGCATCTACATTTGCATTCTTTTTAAGATCAATTGAAATACGTAATCCTTCACGACCTGATTCATCTCTAACCTCAATTACATCAGGTACCTTACCATCGATTCTTAATTGCTCCATTTTTGCAACTGTTTTACTTTTAACAGTATCATATGGAATTTCATCAATGATAATCTTTTTAGAGCCATCCTTAGCTTCTTCAATATGATATTTACTCTTTACTACTACAGCTCCTGAGCCAGTTAGAAATGCTTCTCTAATTTTATCCTTACCTTGAACGATACCACCTGTTGGAAAATCAGGTCCTGGTAAGATTTCAAGTAATTCATCAACTGATAAATTAGGATTATCAATTAAGGCAATTGTTGCATTTAAAACTTCATTTATATTATGTGTTGGAATATATGTAGCATAACCAGATGAAATACCCATAGAGCCATTTACAAGTAAGTTAGGGAACTTAGCTGGTAATACAGTTGGTTCTATTTCTTCATCATCATAGTTTGGTACAAATGGAACTGTATTTTTATCTATATCTGATAATAAATAATCAGCATATTTAGATAATCTTGTTTCTGTATAACGTGAAGCGGCTGGACCATCACCATCTATTGAACCATTGTTACCATGCATATCAATAAGTGGAATTTCCATTTTCCATGATTGACTCATACGAACTAATGCTTCATAAATAGATGAATCACCATGTGGGTGATATTTACCCATTACTTCACCGACAATTCTTGCAGATTTTTTATATGGGGCAGTTGAAAATACCTTCATAGCGTTCATACCATATAAAATTCTTCTTTGAACTGGCTTTAAGCCATCTCTTACATCGGGAATTGCACGTTCCTGAATAATATATTTAGAATAACGTCCAAATCTATCTCCTAAAGCTTCTTCTAATCTTAAATTATCAAATTTTTCATTTAAAAACACATCGAGGCGTTTTGATAATGGTAATTCTTTAGCCATATTATTCCTCCTCTAATGTAAATGTGACATGATTTTCAAGCCATTCACGACGACGGTTTGCATCATTACCCATTAATGTTTCAATTTGATTTTCAGCATCACCTAAATCCTCTACAGATACCTTAACAAGGCTTCTTGTTTCAGGATTCATTGTTGTTTCCCAAAGCTGTTCAGGATTCATTTCACCTAATCCTTTGTATCTTTGTAAAAGAGTTGGACCCTTGCATGAAGCTAAAATTTTATCTTTTTCTTCAACAGTCCATGCATAAACAATCTCTTCAGTTTTGCCACGTTTTGTAATTTTAAATAGAGGTGGCTTTGCAAGATATATTCTTCCATCCTCAACTAAAGGACGCATATATCTAAAGAAGAAAGTTAATAATAATACTTGAATATGACAACCATCATCATCGGCATCGGTCATGATAATAATCTTTTTATAATTAGCTTTCTTTAAATCAAATTTTTCACCATAATCAGCACCAATTGTGTAGATCATAGTATTGATTTCTTCATTATCTAATGCAGCTTCAGTATTAGCTCTTTGAGTATTTAATACTTTACCTCTTAAAGGTAAGATAGCTTGGAAGCGTCTATCTCTTCCTTGCTTAGCTGAACCACCGGCTGAATCACCCTCTACTAAATAAAGCTCATTAATTTCTTTATTTTTTTCTGATGTAGGTGCAAGCTTTTCAGATATATTTCTTTCAGCTTTATCTTTCTTTTGTAATCTTGCTTTTTCTCTTGCTTTTCTTGCTTCTTCTCTACCAATAGCTTCCTTTATTGCTTTAGCAATAATTTGTTCTGATAAATCTTTGTTTTCAACTAAATAGAATCCTAGCTTATCAGAAATAATTGAAGCTACTGCTTGCTTTGCTGCAGGAGTACCAAGCTTACCTTTTGTTTGGCCTTCAAATTCCAAAATTTTTTCACCAACTCTAACTGATACTACCGCAGTTAGGCCTGATCTTATATCTGAGCCATCAAGATCAAAATTATCTTTTAAAAGCTTCATTTTATGACCATATTCATTGAATACCTGTGTAAGTGCGGTTTTAAAACCAGTTACATGTGTACCACCATCAGTTGTTTTAACATTATTAACAAATGAAATAATATTTTCTGAATATGATGTTGTAAATTGTAATGCAATTTCAACTTCAATTTTTACATCATCCATATCAGGTAATTCATAATCACCAGTAAAATATACAGGATTATGTAAAACTGTTTTTCCTGTATTTAAGAATGATACATATTCAGATATACCTTTTTCAAATAAGAATTCTTCTTTTTTACCTGATCTTAAATCTCTTAAGACCATCTTTAAACCTTTAATTAAAAAGGCAGATTCTCTAATTCTTGTTTTTATTGTGTCATAGTTATAAACAGTAGTTGTAAAAATCTCAGGATCTGGTTTAAATGTTACTGTTGTACCAGTTCTTCTTGTATCTCCAACTATGCTTACCTTAGATACATCCTTACCACCATTTTTGAAAATAATTTCATGAATTTTACCTTCACGGTAAGATTGTACCTTCATCCAAGAAGATAATGCATTACATACAGAAGCACCTACACCATGTAGACCACCTGAAATTTTATAACCTGAATCTTCACCACCAAATTTACCACCGGCATTTAATTCAGTATAAATGATTTCCATAGTGTTTTTACCAGTGTGATGCATACCACATGGTACACCACGACCATTATCTTGTACAGTAATTGAATTATCTTCATTGATTGTTACATCAATTTCTCTTCCATATCCAGCTATTGCTTCATCAATAGAGTTATCTACAATCTCCCATACAAGATGATGAAGACCACGTTCATCAGTTGAACCGATGTACATACCTGGACGTTTTCTTACGTGTTCAAGACCCTGTAGGACTTGAATCGACTCGTCACCATACGCTTGTTTTGCCACTTTTTTCACCTCAAAATACCAAAATTTATAATATCATAATTCTTATTTTTTCTCAATAAATGAAAGAGATTTTCATAATTATTTTATAATTATTATGATATATATAAAATTTCTATATAATTCTATTTTTTTCTTTTGACTTATATAAGTAGTAAAGGTATAATCTTTTTTGAGGTAAAAAGGAATGAATATTTTATTAACTTCAAATCAAATATTTGCATTAGAATCACTTTTAGCAATTTTAATGCTTATAATATCATATATAATTGGTTCAATTCCATTTGGCTTATTATTAGGTAAATTAATTAAGCATGTTGATATAAGAGAGCATGGTTCAAAAAATATAGGAACAACAAATTCAATAAGAGTATTAGGTAAAAAGGTTGGTTTCTTAGTATTCTTCTGTGATGTATTTAAAGGAATGATAATGATAATTATCATAAAGATATTAAGAAATACAGGAGTTTATACAACACCTGTTGAAGATATTTGGTTTGGCGTATTTGCAATAGTTGGACATTCATTCTCAATTTTCTTAAATTTCAAAGGTGGAAAAGCAGTTGCAACATCACTTGGTGTTATATTAATGATTTGTCCTCTAGCAGGTATTTTATGCTTAATAGCTTTCTATTTAGTATTAAAGCTAACAGGATATGTATCACTTGCATCTACTTTTGCGACTATCACAGTATTTACAACAACATGGTTACTTCATTTTGTAGGTATTGATAGTAAAAATTTTATTGAATATTTTATAAATAAAATAGATCTTACAACATGTATATTAGTTTCATTAATGGCTTTATTAATTATATTAAAGCATATTAAAAATTATAAAAGATTAATTAATGGAACAGAAAATAGTTTCAAAAAGAAAAAGGAAATAAAACAATAAAAGAGGCAAGAGCCTCTTTTATTTTATAATTTTTCTATTTCTTCTTTAGGTAAACCTGTTGTAGACGAAATGAAATCAATAGATGAGCCATTATCCTTTAAACATTTAGCAATTTTTAATAATGTCTCATTAATTTCCTTTTTTGCTTCATTAATTTCCTTTTTTGCTTCATTAATTTCTTTTTTTAATTCATTAATTTCTACTTTGTATTTTTCTTCTTTTTCTTTACGAGCAAATTCTTCGGCAAGTCTTTCTTCTTCACGATAACGTTCTTGTCTTAATTTTTCTTTAATGATTTCATCAGAATTAATTTTTTTCAATTCAATCACCAGCTCTTTCATTGCATCATCATTTTCTTCTTTTATAACACTTAAATCATTTGTTACAAAAATATCGTACCAACTATTTAAATTATAGCCCGGTTTTTTAAGCTTTGCAATCTTCACACATATAAAATTGATATTCCTGAAAAATAAAAAAAGCAGATTTTACTCTGCTTTTCTTATCTAGTATAAACTAAATTATTCTTCTACGATTGCATCAACAGGACAAACTGATTGACAAGCACCGCAATCGATACAAACATTTGCATCAATAGTTGACTTATCATCTACTGTTATTGCTGAAACTGGACATTCACCAGCGCATGCACCACAACCGATGCAAGTATCTTCTACTACTTTTCTTGGCATAATTTTGCCCCCCTTTTTGTAATTTCATTTTATCAAACAAAATATTAGTTAGTATATAATAACAATTTAATAATTAAGAATTATTCTTAATAAGATAAAAATTTTAATTATTATTGATTTTTAAATAATAAAAATATACAATCTATATTGTTAAGGAGTTTTACAAATGGTACAGATTGAAATTTGGCAATTTATTTTAATTATTTTAATAACAATTATCCTTGCTGCAGTAGCTACATTCTTTATTACTAGAAAGATTTTTGCAAGACAAATTCAAAAGAATCCTCCTATTAATGAAGATATGATTAGAGCAATGATGACTCAAATGGGTCGTACTCCTTCTGAAAAACAGGTTAGAGCTGTTATGAGAAGTATGAATGATGCTGCGCCTGAAGATAAAAAGATTAAACCTAATAATAAAAAGAAATAAAAAAATGGACGATGTCCATTTTTTATTTTATACCATATATTTTTTTATATCTTTTATCTGCTTCTTCATCACTCATATTATTAATTGTACTATGAGCAAATTTATAAAATTTAATTACTAATAATATATCTAATATTCCCGCAACAATCATTATAATACCTAATATAATAAATACTTGTTCTTTAGATATTATAATAAATGTTACACCACCAGACATAAATATTATTCCGGCGATAATAATAATTGCCGAAATAATATTTATTAATTTATTCTGATGCTTTTTATATTTTTTTGAATTTTCTAATACAGAATTATCCATTATTTATTCGCATAAGCTTTTTTTAGCTTTTCTTGTACATCAAATGGTGCTTCTTCATAGCTATAGAATTTACGGTTAAAGTATCCTGCACCTTGTGTAATTGATTTTAAATCATTTACATATTCCATAATTTCATTTTCAGGAACAAGTGCTGAAATCTTTTGGTTACCATTTGAAGAAACATCCATACCAACAATCTTTGCACGACGTTGATTTAAGTCAGATAAAATGTTTCCTGTAAAGTCTTGTGGTACTGTTACAACTATCATATAAATTGGTTCTAAAATAACTGGCTTACATTTTAAATATGCATCCTTAAATGCTAATATCGCAGCCATCTTGAACGCAAGTTCATTAGAATCAACTGGGTGATATTTACCATCTACTAATACGGCATGAACACCAATTACAGGATAACCTGCAAGTAAACCTTTTTCACATGCTTCAAAGAAGCCTTTTTCTACTGCAGGGAAATAATTCTTTGGTACGGCTCCACCAAATACTTCCTCAGAGAAATGATTTTCTTCTGTAGGCTCAAATCTCATTTGTACAACACCATAGAATCCTGAACCACCAGATTGCTTAACATATCTTCCATCACCTACTGCAGATGCTTTAATTGTTTCACGGTAAACAACTTCAACATTTTCAAGGTTAACCTCAAGCTTATAATTGAGCTTCATATGATCTAATATGTAATTTAAATGACCTAAAGATAATGTACCAATTAATTGTTGATTTGTTTCAATATTTCTAACAATTTCAATTGATTTTTCTTCAATCATTATCTTTGATAATACTTGTGATAATTTATCTTCATCTTGCTTAGTCTTAGGAACTAATGCTTTAAAATAAACGGCAGTTGGGAATTCAATTTGAGGATAAATAATGACATTTTTTGGATCACAAATAGTCATAGATGTTTCTAATCCAGTCATCTTTGTTACACATGCGATATCGCCTGCTTTAACCTCACTAATTGGATTTAATTTATTGCCAGAAATTGAATATAATTGTGAAATTGTAAATGATTGTCCAATTGATGGTGCAAATACTTGATCACCTTGCTTCAAAACACCTGAATTTACTTTAAATATATTTGTAACGCCTTGATAAGGATCTACAGATGATTTAAAAATGAATGCTGAGAAAGGTTCATCTACAACTGTCTTTCTTTCAACATCAGCGCCCTTTTCATCCTTACCAGATAATGGTGATAGGTCATATGGGTTAGGTAAATAATCAATTAACATTTTAAGCATTGTATGTAAGCCAATGTTTTTAGTTGCAGAACCAACTAATACAGGAATTAATTGACCATCTAAAACACCTGTACGTAAGCCTTTTTGAATTTCATCATCAGATAATTGCTCACCTTCGAAGAATTTATTCATTAATTCTTCTGATGTTTCTGCAACAGCTTCTACCATTGTGTTATGAAGCTCAAATACCTTTGCTCTTTTTTCAGGATAAATTTCATCATCAACACATTCTTTACCATTAAATTTTCTTGCTTTTAAAGTTACAGTATTGATGAAACCATCAAATTCATCCTTATGTCCCATTGGATAACAAAATGGAATGGCATTTTTACCTAATTTTTCTCTGATATCATCTAATAATTTATCAAAATGAACATCTTCTTTATCCATTTTATTTACATAAATAACAGTTGGAATATTTCTCTTTCTTAACATATTCCAGTGTCTTAATGTTTGAACCTCAATTCCAGAAGTTGCATTAATAACTAAAATTGCACCCTTAGATACAGTTAATGCAGCAATTGCTTCACCTACAAAATCATCTGAACCAGGTACATCTATAAAATTGAATTTATAGTCATCAAAATTTACTGGAACGATAGAACTTTTAATAGATGATCTTCTATCCTTTTCTTCAGGCATGAAATCAGAAATAGTTGTTCCTTTTTCAATGCTTCCTGGAGCCTTTCCAGATGTAATTGATGCTAACGCCTCAATTAAAGTAGTCTTACCACTTTGAGTATGACCAAGTACAGTAATGTTTCTAATTTTTGGATTTTCCATAATATAAAAATTTCCTTTCGTTAATACTTATAAGTTTATATTGTTATTATTATAACATAGTGTAAACGTTTTTAAAATATTAGCGAAAGGAATATTTTTAATTTTCTTCTTCAATTTTTTCTTCTTTATTTTCAATATTTTCTATTTCATCATCTTTTTTCTTCTCCATTTTTTTAGCATAAAATGAAATAAAAAATGATCCTAAGGTACCAATGATAAAGCAAATAATACCTAAAATAATATTTAATGTATCTAATGCTGGATAATCCTTATTTGTAAAATATGCAAATAACATACATACAATTGAACCTATTACAAATCCAATTATCGCAAATATAGATCCTATTGGGAATTTCTTTAATAAATAATTAATTACTTTTGCAGATGGAATAATACTTACAACAATACCTAAGCCAATTGGAAGCATAAATAATATTATTGCTCCCCACTGTCCTGTATCATAAATATTTGATATAGCCTTCATTAAGGCATCATAATAACCAAATACTAAAAACATTAAAATACCTGATACACCAGGAATTATCATTGCGAAAAATCCAACAAACCCACAAAGGAATAATAATAAATAATCATTGAATGCTAAATTATTATATGATTTAGTTCCATTAGATAAAAATGAACCTAAAATCATTAAACCAATTATTACACCTAAGGATACAATAAATGAAATAGTATATTTAACATTTATTTTCTTTATTACAGGCTTTGCAAGCATAGGTAATGTACCTACTACAATACCTAAGAATAACATATATGTTATAAATGGTATTTTATCTAAGGCTATATTAATTAATTTGCCACCACCTAAAATACCAACTATTGCGCCTAATAATAATATAGCTAAGAAGATAATTGATTTTTTAAATTTTTTAAATATATTTGATAAATTATCAATTGTTTCATCATATATACCAGTTATAACAAGTGTAGTTCCACCTGATGCACCTGGTATTAAATTTGATGCACCAAATAATATTGATTTAATAAATAAAATTAAATATCTCATATAAAAACCTCAAATAAGATTTTAGCATTTTTTTATAAATATATAAAGTTATTTATCATTAAATGAATAATAATCATCCTTACCTATTATTAAATGATCAAATAAATGTATATTAATAGAATTTAATGTTTCTTTTAATTTAAATGTAGATTCAATATCAGATTGTGATGGAGTTAAATCACCTGAAGGATGATTATGAGCTAAAAAAACTCCAAAGCATTTATTTCTTAATGCATTAATAACTATTTTTCTAAATGGAATTTTTACATGACCTGATAAATTATCAGTATATATATCTTTATCAATATAATTACATTTAGTATCTACATATATAACCTCTAAGACCTCATTATCATGTAATAAAAAATCATTTTTAATATATTCATATAATATTT
>JAILBI010000039.1 GCA_024681175.1 Acholeplasmatales bacterium | reverse complement strand
ATATATTTAAATAATCTTTTAATAGTCTTTTTAGCTTCTAATGGCTTACCTGTCATTTTCATTGAACGCTGTCTTGAATCCATCTTCATATTGAAAGATAAATCCTTTTTACCAACCTGGGCATCACGTTCATATTTTTGTTTTATTCTTTCATATTTATCCATTTATTATTCACCTCTCTCTCTTTGTGAATAATAAATTTCTTGATAATATTTATTATTTTTTAATAATTCATCATGCTTACCAACCCCAACAACAGAGCCATTATCTAAAATGATAATTTTATCTGCGCTAGATACGGATACTATTTTTTGGGCGATAATAAGCTTTGTTGTATCCTTTAAATAATTGTCTAAATTAGATCTTATTTCACGCTCTGTATCAAGATCACATGCAGATGTTGAATCATCTAAAATTAAGATCTTAGGCTTCTTTAGAAGGGCTCTTGCAATACAAAGACGTTGTTTTTGACCACCAGATAAATTATTACCACCTTCAACAATTAATGTCTCTAAACCATTTTTAAATGAATTTACAAATTTATATGAAGCAGATATTTTTAATGCTTTTTCTATTTCTTCATCTGTTGCGTTTGCATTACCCCACATTAAATTTTCTTTAATTGTTCCAGAGAATAATGTGTTTTTTTGTAATACTGTTGATATATCTTCTCTTAAATTAAATAAAGAAATATCTTTTACATTATGATTTCCAACAATAATATCTCCATCAATTGGATCATATAATCTTGGAATTAATGATACTAATGATGTTTTACCACTTCCGGTAGAACCTAATATACCAATTGTTTGACCAGATTCAATTTTAATATTTATATTATCTAAAATATTAGAATCATCGTTTTTAAAATATTTAAATGATACATTTTTAAATTCAATAGAGCCATCTTCAATTTTTAATGATTTATCTATTCCTTCTCTATCAATAATATCAATTTCTTCATTAAATACTTCTCTTATTCTCTTGCTTGAAGCATGGGCTCTTGTGCCTTGTAAAACAATATTGGCAAGGAAATTTAATGCTTGTAATATTTGTGTTAAATATGTAATAAATGCGGTAAGTGTACCTATTTCTAAATCACCATATATTACATTTTTTCCTGAAATATAAACAAATATTACTGTTGATACATTAACAGCTAATGCAATAACAGGCTGCATAAGTATCATCATTTTTAATGCTGAAATAGATTTTTTTCTTAATTCTTCATTATCTTCTTCAAATTTTTCAATCATGTAATTTTCTCTTACAAAGGATTTAATTACTCTTTGATTGTTTGTAGTTTCTTTAATATTACTATTTAAAGAATCAATTTTTTGTTGCATCCTTGTATATCTAGGATTAGCAATATAAATAATGAAATAAATAACAACAATTAATACTGGAATAACTATTAAAAATATTACTGCAACACTTGGATCTAATACAAATGACATGATTACAGCACCAATAATCATTATAGGCGCTCTAAAAACACCACGCAAAACCGAGGTTGTAAATTTCTCAACCTGTGCAACATCATTTGTACATCTTGTAATTAAAGAGCCAACTGATATTTCATCTATATTTGAAAATGAATATTCTTGTATTTTTTTATAAGTATCTAATCTTAAATCCGTTGCAAGCGAGGTACCTGCCTTTATTGCAAGATACATGCCTAATATATCAAATATTATCATCAAAATAATGACTCCCACCATTATTAAGCTAATATATAATATATAATCAGTATCATTTTTAGCTGCACCATTATTAATCATTAATGCAGATAAATATGGTACAATAAATTCTCCTATTGCAGCTAATATTCTACATATTGGTCCAAATATGAAATAAGGCCAATATCTTTTTATATATTTCCAGTAAGACATATAATACTCCCTTTATACAAAAAATCTCCGGTTTCCCGGAGATTTATTTGCGTTAATCCTAGCTTTCTACAGGATTTTCTGTAGAATCTGTGGTTACAGCTTCACCTTCAGGAACTACATTTTCGTTTCCTAAATCTTCTTCATCATCTTCACGTGAAGTAATAGCGATTGAAGCAATATAATCATTATCTTTTATTTTTACAATAATAACACCTTGTGTTGCACGACCTGATAATGAGATTTGGGCAACATGTGTTCTTAATACTGTTCCTTTCGCAGTTTGAACAATTAAATCATTATCATCTGTAACTACCGCAAGACCAGTTAATACACCATTCTTGTCTGTTTGATTTAAGGCTTTTACACCAAGACCGCCTCTTGTTTGTAAACGATATTCAGAAATCTTTGTTCTCTTACCATAACCCTTATTAGTTATTACAAGAATTTCATCATCTTCAGATGTTGATACTGCAGAGCCAACGATATAATCATCGCCATGAAGCTCCATACCCTTTACACCTGCACCCTGACGACCAATGGCTCTAACATCTGTTTCATTGAAATGGATTGTTTTACCATTAGATGCACCAAGGATAATTGTTGCATTACCATCTGTTTCGTATACATTTTCAAGCTCATCATCAACATTAATACCAATAGCTATAATACCATTAGATCTAATATTCTTGAATGCTGATAATTTAGTTCTCTTACAAATACCTCTTCTTGTAATAAAGAATAAGTATCTATCTGCATCATAATCTGATACGCTACAAATTGCTTGAAGCTTTTCATCATCCTGTAATGGAATAATATTTTTTACTGCAGTACCTTTTCCTTGCTTTGTTCCTTCAGGAATCATATATGTTTTAACCTCATATACTCTTCCTTTATTAGTAAACATTAATAAATAATCATGTGAGAAGCAAGGAAGAATCATTGCTACCTGGTCATCCTCATGAGTCTTAATACCTCTTGAGCCTGTACCACCTCTTCTTTGAGCTCTAAATTCTTCTTCGCTCATTCTCTTCATGTATCCTACATTAGTTACTGTAATAATTACATTTTCTTTTTCAATTAAATCTTCATTATCAATTGAAATAGCTTGATCTAAGGCAAGCTCTGAATGACGAGCATCGCCATATTTTGCTTTAATTTCTTCCATTTCAGAAATTAATACTTCTTTTTTCTTATCATAGCTTCCTAAGATCTCTTCGTATAATTTACATTGTTCTTGTAATTCTTTTTTCTCTTCAATAGTCTTTTCATAATTTAAACCAGATAATCTTTGAAGACGCATATCTAATATTGCTTGAGCTTGAACATCTGATAAATTAAATCTTTCCATTAATCTTTCTTTTTCAGATCCATCCTTTGTATCTCTAATTAAATGTACAACCTCGTCGATATTATCTCTTGCTATCAATAAACCATCTAAAATATGAATTCTATCTTTAGCTTTCTTTAAATTATATTCAGTTCTTCTTGTTAATACATCAATTTGATGCTTTAGGTAAACATCTAATGCATCATGTAAATTTATTGCAACAGGACGATTATCAACAAGACAAACCATGTTCATACCATAAGATGTTTGTAATGATGTTCTTTTAAATAATGTATTTAGCATAACATTCTCATTAACATCTTTTCTAAGCTCAATGACAATCTTGATTCCTGCCATTGATGATTCATCTCTTAAATCTGTAATACCATCAAAGATTTTATCCTTAACGCCTTTTGCAATTTCTTCTAAAATTTGTGTTTTTCTTAAACCATAAGGAATTTCTGTAACAATAATTTCCTTTTTGCCATTATCAAGTTCCTCAATATGAGCTTTAGATCTAATTACAATAGATCCTCTACCTTGAGTATAAGCTTGCTCAAGACCTGCACGACCCATAATAATACCACCTGTTGGGAAATCAGGAGCTTTAATATATTCCATTAAATCAAGGCTCGATAATTCTGGATTATTTAATAATGCAATACAGCCATCTAATACTTCATTTAAATTATGTGGTGGAATATTAGTTGCCATACCTACTGCGATACCTGTTGTACCATTTACAAGTAAATTAGGTATTCTTGCAGGTAATAATGCTGGTTCTTTTTCTGTTGCATCGTAGTTATCAACAAAATCAACAGTATCCTTATCAATATCTCTTAGCATTTCCATAGCAATTTTTGATAAACGTGCCTCAGTGTAACGCATTGCGGCTGCACCATCACCATCGATATTACCAAAGTTACCGTGACCATCTACTAATGTATAACGATAAGAGAAATCCTGAGCCATATGTACCATAGCTTCATAAATAGATGAGTCACCATGTGGGTGATATTTACCCATTACGTCGCCAACGATACGAGCTGATTTTTTATGCTGAACTGTAGGGAAAACCTTAAGCTCATTCATACCATATAAAATTCTTCTTTGAACTGGCTTTAAGCCATCTCTTGCATCTGGTAATGCACGAGCAATAATTACACTCATTGCGTAATTTAAGAAGGAAGCTTTCATTTTGCTATTAACATCTAGCTGCTCAACAGCTTCTGAAGCACGTTCTGTGACTGCTGCTTCAAATTCTAAATCTTTTTGATTCTTACTAGCCATATTCCCTCCTTAACTAAATATCAAGATTATCAGCAAAGTGTGCATTATTTTGGATGAAATCTTTTCTAGGTTGAACCTCTTCGCCCATTAGCTTTTCAAATATTTCATCTGCACTTGCTGCATCTTGTAAATGTACTTGAACAAGTGTTCTATATTTAGGATCCATTGTTGTATCCCATAATTGCTTAGGATCCATTTCACCTAAACCTTTATAACGTTGTACATCAAATTTCTTGCCTAAATATTTTGTTGTTTTTAATTTTTCTAATGCTTCATCAGAATATACATAATCCATTTGCTTACCAAATTGGATACGATATAGTGGAGGTTTTGCAACATAAATATATCCTGCTTCAATTAAACCTCTCATGAATCTATAGAAGAATGTTAATAATAATATACAAATATGTTCACCATCGACATCGGCATCGGTCATAATTACAACCTTATGATATCTTGCATTTTCTAAATTAAATTCATCACCAATACCAGTACCAATAGCTTCAATCATAGATCTAATTTCATTATTTTCTAAAGCTCTTGATAATTGAACCTTTTGAACATTTAATACCTTACCTCTTAAAGGAAGTATTGCTTGATAATTTGAATTCCTACCACTCTTCGCAGAACCACCGGCAGAATCACCCTCTACTAAATATAATTCAGAGAATACTGGGTCCTTACTTCTGCAATCTGCAAGCTTACTTTGAAGCATGAAATTATCAAGTGCATTCTTTCTTGTTGCTTCACGTGCCTTTCTTGCGTTCATTCTTGCACGACCAGCTTGAATACATTTATCAACCATTGCTTCTGCAATCTTTGGATTTTCAGCTAAGAAACGCTCTAAAACCTCACCAAACTTCTTATAAACAATACCACGAACCTCTGGGTTACCAAGCTTTGTCTTAGTTTGACCTTCAAATTGAGCATTTTGAATTTTAATAGAAATAACTGTTACAACACCCTCTAGTGTATCTTCACCAATTATTTCTTCATCCTTTTTAAGCATCTTATTATCATCAGCATATTTTTTAATATATCTTAATAATGCTGCTTTAAAGCCTACCTCATGGAAGCCACCCTCATGAGTATTAACATTATTAACAAATGAATATAATGTTGTATTATATCCTTTGTTATATTGCATAGCTACTTCAACTTCTACTTTTCTTTCAACTTCCATACCATGCTCATTTAATTCATTGTATGAATCTACACCCATACAATAAATAATAGGGCAAATAGTTTCTTTATTATTATTTAAATGTGTAACATATTCCTTAATGCCACCATCATAATGGAATACATCCTTAATAACATTTTCAGGATTTCTTGCATCAATACAAGTAATAGTTAAAATACTATTTAAAAATGCAGTTTGCTGCATTCTATTTTTTATTCTTTCATAATCAAAAATGAGATTTTCATGGAATATTTCATAATCTGGCTTAAATTCTACAATTGTTCCTGTATGATCAGATGAACCATATTCAATAAGATCCTTTTTAACCATACCACGTTCAAATGTTTCTTCATACATCTTACCATTTCTTAAAATTGTAACCTTTAACCATTCAGATAAAGCATTAACAACAGATGCACCTACACCATGTAGACCACCTGATACCTTATAAGCACTTCCTTCAAATTTACCACCTGCATGTAATACAGTGAAAATAGCTTCAAGTGCGGGACGATGTGTAACAGGGTGCTCATCAATAGGCATACCACGTCCATCATCTGTTACTCTAATAATATCATTTGGAAGAATTTCTACAGTGATATTCTTCGCAAATCCAGCAAGTGCTTCATCTACAGAATTATCAACAATTTCCCATACTAAATGGTGTAATCCTGCTTCTCCTGTTGAACCAATGTACATACCAGGACGCTTTCTTACTGGCTCAAGACCCTTTAAGATCTCAATTTGTGAAGCATCATATTCTTTAGAATCTGGTGCTCCCTCAGTTAAAGATTCAATTTCTTTTTTTAAATCCTTTTCCTCGTTTTCCATTTTAATCTCCTTTATCATTAATTTTTATAACAAGCGCACTTTTTAAAAGCTCCTTAGGAACCTCTAAAAGTGATGTTGCAGAAATGAATGTTTGATTAGTGTTTTTCACATAATCAACTAAAGCTGATATTTTATTTCTATCTAATGATGCAAAAACATCATCTAATAATAATACTGCATCTTCACCAGTAATATTTTTAATATCTTCCTTTAAAGCTAATTTAATAGCCGTAATTATAATTCTTTTTTCTCCTTCAGATGCATATTTATTCGCATCCTTACCACCATAATTTATTGTAAAAAAATCACGATGAATACCAATATTTGTTGTTTTAGTTAAATAATCATATTCAATCTTATTATCAAATGATTTTTTAATATCATTTAAATCATAAGATGCTTTATATTCTAAATTAATATCATCTATTCTTAATCCTTTTGTAATGATAGATAAATTATTGTTTAATCTATCAATAAATTTAATTCTTTTATCA
>JAILBI010000025.1 GCA_024681175.1 Acholeplasmatales bacterium | reverse complement strand
ATAGAAAAATGTATTAATATATTAGTTAATATAATGAATGAATGCATAAAAAAGGTGTACTAATAAAAGTACACCTTTCTCATTTATTAATCTGTATCAAAATATGTTATATTTCCTTTTTCACAAAGGTCTCCATACGGTATAGTATATAATTGTGCTGTTTTTGAAATATGTAATGTCATAATATATTCACTTTTATTATATAATTAATGAATTTTATAAAAAACATCACTCTTTTAATATATCTTGTTATAAGGTAATCCAGCAAACTGGACGTATACCATTAATATAACCATTGTAGGAACTTGCAAGATCTCCTGGACTAGTAATATAATAAGCACTATATGCACTACTGCTGCTAGGAGAGCGTGTCCACCAATTACTATAACCTGATGACATAACTCTTAATCCTTGGCATTTAGCATAGTCAGTACCCGAGGCACTACGTTCTAGTGTGCTATAATCATTTGCTTCACTATAGCTTAATAAGAAAATATTATCATTTGTACTTTCACATGCATATTTATTTGATGATGAAACTGTTGTTTCAGCACTATTATCTACTTCAGTGATTGCTATTATTGCCTTTTCTAAAGCAATAAATGCTGTATTATAAAAATTATCATTTAACCATTTTCTAATATCTGATAAAGCATAATTATTAGAAAATCCTGTTCCACCGTTGTGCTCTTTTTTCTTATCAGAATTTGAAGGATAATATTCTTGACAATCTAATAATAAATTAGCAATTATTAGGGCTTTACCCTCTGATTCTGCTAAAATATTCCATTCGATTGGATCAAAGGAAAACCAATAAAGCACCCCTAAATTATAATCATTGTCATCCTGGTAGTAATTATCATTTGATGTGCTAGTTGTTACTGCATTATATGAATAATAACTTGGTCTATACTTTGTGAAATAGACACCTCTATAATCATAATCGCCATCATTATCATAATCTATATCTTGATAATACATATAACTTGTTACATTTGTTGCATTAAAATAATTGTAATCTGTCCAATTACCTAATTGAGTTTCTGTAGGTAATGCACCAGTTCTTTCATTTAGTGATGAAATTAATGTGTTATCTGTTACCTTTGTTTGAGGATATGAGCCAAAATAAATTTTATTATTAGCTCTTGTATAAGGGATTTGATTAACAGTAATTGTTATATTGCCTGCTGGGACATTAAATGATATTTCTTTACCATAATATTCATAACCATCACTTCTTATCCACTTTATAGTGTATTCACTTGTAATACTAGATATACTTAAATTAATTTCACTTTTATATTCATATGATTCGCCACTTGTAATACCAGTAATAGTCGAACCAGTAATTTGATTAATTAATGTGATTTTATATTTTTTCTTTTGATATCTTGCCTCAAGTGATAAATTATTTGAAGGCATATTGAATGTGTATTTATTTTCAGCTGAAACCTTTGTTGTTCCATCATACCAACCCGTAAATACATATCCTAATTTAGGTTCTGTAGCAGCAATTGTTACTTGAGCTCCATACTTGTATGAGCCACTTCCTGTAACAGTACCAACCGTAGTATCATTTGATGTTGCATTAAAAGTATATGAAATTCTATCATAATATAATTTTATAACTGTACTGCCATCACCATTAATATTTACTTGAGTAATACTTGGAGATGTAAATCCTTCATATGTCTTAACTGAAGCATTAGTTTGTGTGTCAGTTGTACCTGTAAGATTATCTGTTTCATATGGAGTTGTAGGATAATTGTTATTATTGATATTTTGTAAATAATGTTCTACTTTATATGCTGTATTTGTATTTGGAGACCAAATAGCTTCTAATATGATATTATCAGTAACAATATCTACATTAAAATCCCATTCTTCTTGGTTATATGTCCAAGTAGAAAAAGTATAACCCTTCTTTGTTGGATTTTCAGGTTTATTAATTTTATTTCCTTCTTCTATAGTTTGGGATTCTACATTTGTTCCACCTTTTGAATCAAATGTAACAGTGTACTCTATTTTATCATCTACTGTTGAACTAATAGTTTCACTAGTCTCTGTTGGCTTTGATGTATTGGGATTTGTAGTATTTTCACTAGTGCTTATAGCTTCGGTTTCACTAGTCTCTGTTGGCTTTGATGTATTGGGATTTGTAGTATTTTCACTAGTGCTTATAGCTTCGGTTTTACTACTTACACTTGAGCTATTAATTTTGCTTGTGCTGGTTTCATTACTACTAATATCAATTTTTGATATTACAGATGTTGAAGCAGCTGAACTAATTTCATTTCTACTTTTAGAGCCGCATGATACAAACGAAAACATAGCGGAAACCAAAAATCCAAATAGTATTGTTTTCTTTATTGTTTTTTTCATAATTCTTTCTCCGATTTATAGTAAAAAAATTGAAACTTATTAATTTAATTCATAAAATAATTTCTTACTTAGTAAGTATAGCATAAACTTAATACAATTTTCAAAAAAGAAAATTTCTATTTCTAATGGCCTATCTAGACAAATAAAAAAGACTCTCAAAAGAGAGTCTTTTAAAACTGGCAGGGATAAGTGGATTCGAACCACTGAATGAGGGAGTCAAAGTCCCTTGCCTTACCGCTTGGCTATACCCCTATTTAAAATGCTTTTTAAGTATATTATAAAACTATTAATTTTGCAAGAAGAAAAAAAAGAATAGTGACAAAAACTATTCTTTTTTACTTATTTTGATTAAATTTATATTCTTTTACCTTATCATCTGCATCATTTAAGAATGAATCTAGCTCATCAAATGATTTAATTCTACATCCAGATGCCTTAGGATGACCGCCACCATTATATTTAGCCGCAAGATCATTTACAATTGGTCCCCTTGATCTTAATCTAATTCTAATTTCTTCATCTGTTTCTAAAAACATCGCCCACATAGGACATGTCTCAATCATTGAAATTGTAGATACTTCATTTGCGGCTTCTTCATATGATACATTATATTCTTCTATTATATTTTTCTTTAATATAATATAGGCAAATCCATTTTTTGTCATTTTAAAATTAGATAATACATATCCTCTTAATTTTAAAACATCTAATCTTTCTACTGATAACATATTATCAATATATTGTAAATCTAATCCTTTTGTTAATAATAATGCTGCACGATTAAACGTTTCTGGTTTTACACTATCATATTTAAATCTTCCTGTATCTGTTAAAATGCCAACATATAATGGTAATGCCGCATTTTTTGATAATATTAAGCTATTTTGATTTTCTAAATATAAATTAATAATTATTTCTGCACAAGATGATATTAATTCTACATGCTCAATATCACCAAAATGCTCTATATCAGGATGATGATCTATTTTTATTTTAAAATCGCATAAAGCTATTCTTTTATCTGATAAACGTTCAATTGTAGGACAATCTACAGATATACCAAGGGCTCCTTTAAATAATTTATCATTAATTAATTCAGGCTTTCCTAAAAAAGATACATATTCTGATGTTTCACCTGTAACATATACTTCTTTTTCAGGAAATGATTCTTTAATAATATAATAAAGACCCATTTGACTTCCTATACAATCACCATCAGGTCTAACATGACCAAATATTATTATTTTATTATATTCTTTTATTTTTTCTAATATTTTATTTAACATATTATCTCCTATGTTGTTGGCCAATACCTCATTTTGACTTTAGTCTTACCTTCTAAATCGTCTCCATAATACAATTTGCCATTTGGTACACCATTTGAATCACTTTCTACATAATCTTCAACATATATTTCTTGATTAAACCAAGCACTATCCTTTAATTTAATTAAATTATTAGTTGAAGCAACTGATGTTTTATCTAAGCTAGATGAAACAATGATATTTCCATTCATTGATTCATATTTTTTTAATTCTTCACTCCATAATGTTGTTACATATACTTGATCTGTATATTTGGCAATTCTATTGATAAATGCTTGTGAAGGAAATGTATTATTATAATTTTTAGTATATTCATCTTTTCCTGCACAACAGCATACACAACAAATATCAGGTGTTATTTTAGATAATAACACATCATTTGATGAAGTTGGTGAGCCATGATGACCTGCCTTAAATAAATCACAATGAGGTAAGGTCTTTTTCAAAGTTGAACCATCATAATAATCTGCTAAAGCTTTTTCTCCTGCTTTTTCTAAATCGCCAGTTAATAAATAATTATGCTCATGATCATTATCCTTATATGTAAATAATGTACATACAGAATAATTATTTTCATCTGATGATGGTTCAAAATAAAATTCATTATATAAAATAGTCATCGTAACTTTTTTATTATCTTTATCTAATAATACATAACTATCTTTAGCATCACCTTCATTTTTGAAGCATTCCTTTGCAGTATAATGAAAGGTATCTTCATCTAAAATACTATCTCTATTATTAATATATGCTGCATATGTAGGTGAATCTGATTTTTGATTAGTCAATGAAAAATCAATAATTGTACCAATTTCATATTCTAAAAATAATGATTTATAAGTTTTATCTCCTGCAAAGCCTGCAATATGATCTTGGTGTGCATGAGTTGCGATAACATATTCAAGCTTATTATCTAATACCTTATCAGATAAATAATTTTTAATTGTTGGAATTGAGTTAGTTCTAGATCCTGCATCAATTAATATATCATTGTCTCCAGCTTTAATATATGTACAATCACCAGCAAGCTCATTTCCAAGCTCTAGGAAATGTATTTGGAAATCATCAAATACTTCTCCTTCAACAACCTCTTGAGGAACATATTCTTCCTTTTTATCATCCTTTTTATCATTATCAATAAATTTATTTAAATCTATAATTCCAAAATACCAAAGTATTCCAACTACGGCTATTGCACATACGGCCGCAATAAATAACGTTATATATAATATTTTTTTATCTTTCTTTTTCATATAAAAACCTCAATTAATTTTATCATAATAATTTTAATTGAGGTTAATTATTTATAAATTTTACATAGAAGGTAAAACTCCTACTGTTCTTAATATTAAATATGTTAAATATATTACATAAATAGATAAGAATAAAAGACCTGTTTTCTTACCTAATTTACCAGTAAATGATAAACCAAATAGGATAAATGTGACTGTACCCATCACAATTAAATCAATTAATATTTGATTTCCTGTAGTTAAAGGATTAACTGTAGCTGCAATACCTAACACAAATAATATATTAAATATATTTGAACCAATAACATTACCTAAAGCAATATCATTTTCACCCTTTTTAGCTGCGACAAGGCTTGTAACAAGCTCAGGTAATGATGTACCTACTGCAACAATTGTTAAACCAACTAACGCTTCAGTTAAATCAATATTTAATCCTGCCGCAGTTGCACCCTTAATTGCTAAATTTTTAGCACTAATTACAACAAGCTCGCCACCAAGTGCAATACCAACACCACCAATGATTAAAAATATAATAGCCTTCCAAACCTTCATATCTTTAATTTCTTCTTCATTTTCTTCCTGTGGGTGACGTATTGCATCAACAACTAAAAATACAATATATGCAATCATTGTAACAGCTAAAATGATTCCTTCCCATCTTAATACTGCATATGATCCACCTAAATTAAATGTTAAAACAAATACAATACACATTATTGTTGCAATAATTAAGAAAGGGAAATTCTTCTTTAATACTTCTTTTTTAACAAATATAGGTGTAAATAATATAGAACCACCTAATACAATTAAAATATTACATATATTAGATCCAACAACATTACCTATTGCAACATTAGCATTTCCACCGTCTTTAAGACAGCTTATTGAATCTGATACTGATACTGCAAGCTCAGGTAATGATGTACCCATTGCAACAACTGTTAAACCAATAATCATTGGCGCAATATGTAATTTTTTTGCTAAGCTTGATGCTGAACCTACAAATATGTCGCAGCATTTCACTAATAAGAATACTCCTACTACTATTGAAGCAATATAAAATATAATTTGTGCTGCATTAGGCCAAGAGCTATAAAAATCTGGTATCATTTTTCCTCCTTTAATTAAAAAAAGACTCCTACCATAATGGTAAAAGTCTCGAAATTTGATTTATGTACGAGTATATCTAATATACTGGGTATGTCGACACATAATCCTATAAATAGGTTTCTACTCCCTTTTAGGAATCTATTAAATTACAAAGATATATTAACACAATTAAAATAATCATTCAATAAAAATAGTATGTTATTCATTAAGCTTTTTTAGATTATCAGGATATTTTTTTGGTTCTTTTAACTCTATAGTATTAGCTTTATATTTCTTATTTATTTTCTTTATAGCCTTAGGAGCACTTCCTCCCCCACTATATAATATAAATGTTACTTTCTTTTTATTTAAATCTAATTTACTTAATAATGTATTAATTGGACAAGCAAATTTACCATTCCAAATTGGAGATCCAATAACTACCTCATCATAATCTTTAATATCATAATTAAAATCTTTAAGCTTAGCTTTATGATTAAATCCTGCAAGCATGCCTCCAACCATCATCTGCCAAAAAAAACTTTTAGGTAATCCTCTTCTTGCTTCTACCTTTCTTATATCATAGCCATTTTTTTCGTAATATTCTCTAACCTTCTCACCATTACCAGTTTTACTATAATAAATAAATATTTTCTTCATATAGTTTCTCCTAAAAATAGAATATATCCTCAAATTTTAAATCTAATGCAATAGCAAGTAATAATGCAAGCTTCGCTGTTGGGACAAATTGACCAGTTTCAATTGATGAAATTGTATTTCTTGATACTCCAACCATTTTAGCAAGATCTGCTTGCGATAATTTTTTTTCTTTTCTAATTTTAGAAAGATTATTTTTTAATATTAATGATTCACCCATATTAATTACCACACCTTTACTAGTTGTAATATCCAAAATACTAAGAACATAATTGATAATAAGCCATATAGTATTGCTACTATAAGCTCATGATTTTTTTTAAGTTTAATATATTTAGTAATAAATGCGCTAAAGCACATTAATGCTATAACCATATTCGGTCCATGATTTACATTTTTAAATACAATACCATTAATAATATCAATTAATAATATACCAATTATTCCAACAAAATAACCTATATATGCTCCCTTTTTTTGAGCATCTAAATCTGCA
>JAILBI010000016.1 GCA_024681175.1 Acholeplasmatales bacterium | reverse complement strand
AAAAACTAAAGAATTCCCATTGTTTAGTAATAGTAGTTGTTACACTGATGACACAGTAATGACACTTGCTGTTGCTGAAATATTACAAAAAGGATATATCAATGATAAAAATAAAATCATTGATACATTTAAAAAATGGGGGAAAGCATA
The DNA here is from genome assembly GCA_024681175.1 of Acholeplasmatales bacterium. Next base: position 4,004 of record JAILBI010000016.1, on the reverse strand, counting down.
TCCTGATGCAGGATATGGTGGTCATTTTTATTATTGGGTTTTAGGTAGTGATAGAAAACCATATAATTCATATGGTAATGGTAGTGCCATGAGAGTGTCACCATGTGGATGGTATGGTAATAGTGAAGAGGAAGTAATAGATTATGCCGTCAAAGTAACAGAAGTAACTCATAATCACAAAGAAGGAATTAAAGGTGCTGTTGTTACTGCACTATCAATATATTATGCTAGAATAGGTAAATCTAAAGAATTTTTAAAAGAATATATGATAAAAGAATATCCTGAAATAAAAACATTAGATTATGAGGAATTAAGAAAAACATATATTCATGGTAAAGAAATATGTCAGGTTACAATGCCTCAGGCATTATATTGTTTTTTAATATCTAATTCATTTTTAGATTGTTTAAGGACTACAATCTCAATAGGAGGAGATAGTGATACCTTAGCTGCTATATCTTGCGCTATAGCTGAAGCATATTACAAAGACTCAATAAATGATTATTTATTAAAAGAAATAAAAAATAGGATTCCATCTCCAAAAGGAGATTGTAATCCTATCAATATATTAAATAATTTTATTAGTATGATTTAGTTTTAAATCATACTTTTTTTGTCTAAATGTAATTAAGCATATATTGACTTGGTTTACGAATTAGTTTACAATTATCTTATACAAAGGTTTACGAAATGGTTTACGGAATATGCTAGTATTGGGGTGATATAGATATGGATAATAAAGATATACTTATGAGTGCTATAAATTCGGATAAATATTTTACGAATAAAGATCTAAGAATGAATAGAAGATACGGATTTTTGCTATCTAAAAAAGCTCTTGATGAATATTTAACATTTAAAGAAGAATATTATGACGAAAAATATAAAATAGAATTTCCATTATTGACATGGAATTCAAAGAAAATATTCTTATATTTTTCTGATGAATTATGTTATATGATGAAAGATTATATTAATTATTTAAAAAATGATTTTAAAAAAAATCATGATACGTATGTTTTAAGAAATTTTAATGAAGTAACAATTGGTATGTTATGTTCTGAACTTGATGGATCACTTAAAATTGAAAATGTTAATACTACAAGACGTCAAATTGAACAAATAATAGAAAAAAACATTATTAAAGATAAAAATGATAGAATTGTAAATAATATGTTTTTAGGTTTTAAATTCATAGTTGAAAAGCCAGATTTTAATAAAGAAAATCTAAAAAAATTATATGATATATTAAGTGATGGTTGCCTAGATTTAGAAGATATGATTTATGATTCATATTATAGAAATGATGATGTATATGTTGGAGATTATAGTGGTTGTCCTGTTGGTATGATAGATGATTGTATGAATTCATTATTTGATTTCATAAATCAACCCATAAAAGAAGAAAAATTATATATGAAATTACTAATTCCATTTATTGTTCATTATTATATTTTGTATATACATCCATATTTTGATTACAATGGAAGAACTGCACGTATGGTACAATTATGGTTGTTATTAAAAAATGATTATTTTGACTTATATTTAAGTGAAGCAATTAATGATAATAAAAACGATTATTATGATGCAATCAGCGATACTCGTAATTCTCATAATGATTTAACTTATTTTGTGACTTATATGTTTGGACTATGTAATAAATATTGTTTATTGCATAAAAACTTAGAAGATATTAAAGAAACAATAGAATCCAAAGGAGATACTATTACTAATAGGGAACTTCATTATTTAAAACGTATTATAATTAATAAGAAAAAAGGATGGTTTAATTATAAGAAGTTTAATGAGTTCCAAGAAATCAATATTTCTAAAGCAGGTGCTTTAAAAATATTAAACAATTTTGAAAAAAATGGATTTTTAATATCTAAAATCAATAAATCAAATGAAAAAATATTCTTATTTAATGAAGATATTTTAAAATATGAACTCAAATAAATAAAGGAATAATTATATGATAGATGAAAAATTATTAGAAAGAATTACATTATCTCTTAAAGGCGTTAGCTTTTATGATATAGATATATCTAAAAGCTATTTAATAGTACCTGAAAGAGAAGAAATAGAAAAATTAATAAATAAACAAAACCGTATATTTTCAAATAGTTGTCGATATTCTCCAAGTGTAGAGAAACTAAAATATCAGGCATTGTTTGAATCTAAAAGGAAAGTCAGTAATAAATTATCTGAATTTGTTAATGATAAATTAATAGAATTAGATATATCTCAGTCAGATTTAGCACGTGCTTCGTGCTTAAATAGACAAACGATATCTAAAATAATATGTAAGGATACTAAACCTAAAAGACAAACTTTATATCCTATTATTTTTGGATTAAAGTTATCTTATGAAGAAGCAGTTAAATTCTTAGAATACGCAGGATATTTATTTAATGATACAGAACCAACAGATAGAATATTAGTTTGTATATTAAAGTATGCAGATGAGATGGGTTTTCATTTCCCATTATCTGATGTTGATGAAATATTAGAACATGTTGGTTTAGCACAACTTGGTTCTTCTGAATATAAAGTGAAAAAATAGGGTCTTTTTTAGACCCTATTTTTTATTCTGTAGTGATGAATAAATGACTTTGTTTAACTAATTTCATATCTTTATTAATTTTTACATATCTAACTATCGCAATTATTAATAAGATAATGTAAACAAACGGAACAACTAAAGATATAAATATTGCAAGTATAAGCTTAATAATGAATGCAATTAATATCATGTATCCAAAATATTCTCTTGGGCCAAACATCTTATTTGCAAGCCAACCCAAAAATCTCCAAGCAGGAACGATACAAGCAATTAAATAAATTAAGCCACCTACCCAAAGCATATTGTCTCCTTTGTTCATTAAAATAACGCCTACAAAGAATGCAATTATTGATAATATAGCTATTATACAAGTGACTATAAGATTCTTTTTGGCCTCGCTATGCATTGCCATTGAACAGTCAAAACAAATATGTCCTACTGTAAGTTCAAAACAATCTTTACATAATTGTTTATTGCAGATAGGACAAGTACCTATTGGCTCTCTATCTGTGTGGTAGTAACAACTCATAAATTTATCCTCCTTCTATATAAAATTTAGTTTTATTATATAATAATAATGCACTTTAAGTGTCACTTCAGAAGGGACAATTGAGGTTAATAATTAGGATATAATAAAGCCATAAGGTGGGTCTTTATTATGAGTGGTTTAAGTTTAGATAAAAATAAATTAAACAACTTCATAAATAACAATATTGATAAATCTTTTTATTCGTTGTTAAATTATTATTTAAACATAAATAAATTAACAATCAGTAAACTTGTTAAATTATCAAACTTGGATAGAAGATATGTGACCAAATTTAAAAACAAAGACTATAGGCCATCTAAAAATACTATAATTGCAGTAGCATTAGGATTAAAGCTTAAATTTAATGATCTAAATATATTATTAAATAGTTGTGGATATACAATATCTAACTCAATAATATTTGATTTAATAATTCAATATTTTGTTGAATCAAATTATTATGATATTGATGAAATAAATATGTATTTGTTTGAAAACGGCTTTAAAGTACTAGGTACAATTACAAGAGAATAAAACCTTAATTTTAATGATCTAAAAATGAAAAAATAAGGGCATTGATCCAATATGGTGGGAGAAATTATGCAAGTGCTATCGTTGATTTTCTAGTGAAGGAGTTGATGAACTAGAGCCGCACACTCGTTAATTGATTTACGAGTTAGGCTCTTTTTTAATTTTTTGAGAAAAAATTGTTTAAAAATATAAAATAATATTGCATATGTCAATGATTTTTCTCAAAGTATATACAAAGTATATAACATCTATTTTTTACTATGCATATGTCATTAAATATAGTATAATATATATAGAGGTATTCACATTATGAAGCATGGTAGAGGTTATGTTTATGATTTATATTACCATATTGTTTGGTGTGTTAAATATAGACAT
>JAILBI010000277.1 GCA_024681175.1 Acholeplasmatales bacterium | reverse complement strand
AATTAAAAAAAGGATTATCTTTATTAATATCTAAAATATTAGAATTAAATATTATTAAGAAGATATTAATAATATCTCCTATATTATTATCATCTAATATAGAAGATTTAGATAAAGAATATAATTATAATTCTTATCTATTATCTAAAAAAATGTCAGATGTATATAAAGAATTGTCAAAAGAATTTAATACATTATTTTTAGATGCAAAGGAATATGCTAAAGCAGGCCTAGATGGAGAACATCTAGATGAACAAAGTCATAAAAATCTAGGCCTTGCGATAGCAAAGATAATAGAAGATTATGGAAATAATAAAATATAATTTTGAAAATAATTTAAAAGAAGAATTCATTTCAATGAATAAATCTTGGATAAATAAATTATTTAAAATAGAAGATGAAGATATAAAAGTATTTTCATCTATTGATGATGATATTAAAAATGGTGCAAATATTTATTTTGCAAAAGATAATGGTATTATTTTATCATGCATTATGACTACACCTATTAATGATGATGTATTCGAAATAGTTAAATTTGCAGCAAAAGAAGGATATCAAAATAAAGGTGCAGGTAGTTTTGTGTTTAGCTTTGCATTAGAAGAAATTAAAAAGAAATATAAAAGAATCATTATAGCAACTAATACTAAATGTTATGAAGCTATTCATTTATATAAAAAATTTGGTTTTAAAGAATTTAAAACAAATAATAATTATGGCTTTAATAGAGTAGATATTTGTTTTGAATTAATAATAAAATAATACTAAAAAAATAAAAGTCGCTTGGAAAAGTCGCGGTATTCACAAAAAGTCGCTTGGAAAAGTCGCGATATTCTTGAAAACTCGCTCGGAAAAGTCTATAATATAGAAAAAGCGGGTGAAAAAACATGTTTGAAAGAAAAATTGAGAGTGAATTAAAAGAATGGATGAATTCGCTTAAAATCAAAAGGAAGGCGTTTGTCCTTAAAGGGTTAAGACAAGTTGGAAAGACTGTAATAATAAAGAAATTTGCTGAAGAAAATTATGAAAATGTTATATATATAAATTTTAAAGTTGATATAGAATTAAAAAAAGCATTTGATTTTAATTTAAAAGCTGATGAAATAATAATGAATTTATCTGTTATGAGACCTGATTTTTCTTTTGTCCCAAACAAGACAGTTTTGTTGTTAGATGAAATTCAAGAATGCTCTGGTGCACGTGCTTCAATTAAACCATTCATGGAGGATGAAAGATTTGATATTATAGCTTCAGGTTCTCTTCTTGGATTAAGAGGATACAATAGAAAATATCGTGGTGGAGTCTCTGTTGGGTTTGAGCATATTGTATTTATGAAGCCAATGGATTTTGAAGAATTTCTTTGGGCAAAGGGAGTATCTAAAGATGTTATTTCATATCTTAAGGATTGCTTTATAAAAAGAGAGCCAATAAGAAGCGCAATACATGAGACAATGCTAAAATATTTTAAAGAATATATTTGTGTTGGTGGTATGCCAGCAGTAGTTGATGCATTCGTGAAAACAAATAATTATAATAATGCTCTTAAGGAACAAAGAGACATCTTGGAAAATTATAAAGATGATTTTGGTAAACACTTGAATGAAAATGAAGAAGAAGAAATAGATGAAATCTTGCTTGGAAAAATCAACAAAGTATATAATACGATTCCAGCTCAGCTAGCAAAGGAAAACAAAAAATTCGTTTATTCAAATATAGAAAAAAAAGCAACCTCCACAAAATATGATCCTGCAATACAATGGTTAGTAGATTACGGACTAATTAATTATTGTTATAATCTACATGAACCAGCTGCCCCTTTAGAAGGTAATAAAATAGATAATATTTTTAAATTATATGTTGCAGATACAGGTCTTTTTATTTCAATGCTTGATGATGGTTCAGCAAGCGAGATAATGTTTGAAAATATGGGTACATATAAAGGCTGTATATATGAAAATATTATTGCTGATTCATTTTCTAAAATGTCGCTTCCTTTATATTATTTTTCTAAAGAAAGTGGTTTAGAAATAGATTTTATAACAAGATATAAAAACAATATAAATTTAGTAGAAGTAAAATCAAAAAATGGTAATACTAAATCCGCAAAAACAGTATTAAATGATAAAATTAATTATCCTGATGTTAAAGGAGAAATTAAATTTGGTCAATATAATATAGGAGAAAATGATAATGTATTAACATTACCTTATTACCATTTTTTGATTTTACTTCTACTAAATTTATATTGTTTTTATATCT
>JAILBI010000272.1 GCA_024681175.1 Acholeplasmatales bacterium | reverse complement strand
AGATATAAATAATGGTAAATATGATAATGAAGAAGATTTATTATATGCGATAATGAAATATTGCTTAGAAGAAAATAAGATAAGTGTAAATCTAATTCAAAATAAATTTACTTTAGGATTTAATAGAACATTAAAACTTATAAATAAATTAGAAGAATTAAAAATAATATCTGAAAAAGAAAAATCAAATCCAAGAAAGATATTAATTAATGATTTAAATTTAATAAAAAAATTAATTCATAAAAAAATAAAGGTGGGCAACCACCTTTTTTTAATAATTATATTATTAATATTTTAAAATAATTGTTATTTTGTTATAATTTTATCTAGCGATGGTGATTTTATGAAAAGAATGATTTTAGTTGATGGAAATTCATTAATGTTTAGAGCCTTTTATGGCATGAATCCTATGGGAATTAAACCTAATTCAAAAGGATTTTTTACTAATGCCATATATGGCTTTGCAAGAATGATGAATGTTTTAGTTTCATCAAATTATGACAACATTTTAGTTGCATTTGACGCAGGTAAAAAGACTCTACGTCATGAATGGATGCAGGATTATAAGGCAGGACGTGCCCCAATGCCTGATGAATTTAGAAGTCAAATACCTTTAATTAAAGAATATTTAGATTTAATGCATATAAAAAGATATGAACAAGATTTATATGAAGCAGATGATATTATAGGTACAATGTCTAAAAGAGCGGAAGAGGCTGGATATCATGTAGATATATATTCATCAGATAGAGATTTATTACAATTAGTATCTGATAACGTTACAGTTCATATGAATAAAAAGGGTATGACTGAGCTTGAAAGCTATACACCACAATCTTTTAAAGAACATTATGGTATAGATGTATCATCATTTATTGATCTTAAGGCCTTAATGGGTGATAAAAGTGATAATTTACCTGGTATACCTGGTATTGGTGAAAAGAAGGCTATTAAATATTTACAGGATTATCATGATATTGAAAATTTAATTGCTCATGCAGATGAAATAAAAGGTAAAGATAGCGAAAAAATAAAAGATAATCAGGATATGGCAAGATTATGTAAAAAAATGGCTACAATTATCCGTGATTTTGATTTACCTATAACAATTGATGATACTAAGCATATACCTCAAGATAAAGAAAAATTATTAGAATTTTATACTAAGCTTGAAATTAAATCTTTAGCTAAGGAACTAGATTTATCTAATGTAGCTAAAAAGGATGAAACATTTAATTTCAAGGTTATTAATAATGAAAATGAATTAAATGATATTTTAATTAATAATTCAGCATTATTATTTGAAACATTTGAATATAATTATCATAAATCACCTATTTTAGGCTTAGGTATTACTAATGAAAAAGGTTCATTTGTAATTCCTAATTCATTAATATCTTCAAATTTATTAAAGAATTATTTTGAAGATGATAATTTAAAAAAATATATATTTGATTATAAAAAATCATTTGTTTTATTAAAAAGATTTAATATTGATTTAAAAGGTGTTATTTTTGATCTTTTACTTGCAAGCTATATTCTAAATTCAGATATTAATCAAGAAGAATTTAGAAGCGTTTGTGAATATTATGATTATAGTGATGTATTATATGATGAAGAGGTTTATAACAAGGGTGCAAAGAAATTTATTCCATCAAATGATATATTATTTAATCATATTGCAAAAAAGAGTAAGGCTATATTTGAATTGAAAGATAAATCAATTCAATTATTAAATGAAAATAATCAATTATCATTATTAAATGATATTGAAATTCCATTATCAAGAGTTCTTGGTAAAATGGAATTTGAAGGAATGAAAATTGATATTGATGAGCTTAATAGACAAAAAGAATATTTAGAACAAAATATTAAAGAATTAGAAAATAAAATATATCAAATAGTTGGATTTGAATTTAATATATCTTCACCTAAGCAATTAGGTAATGTATTATTTGAAACATTAGCATTACCTTATCCTAAAAAGAAAAAGGGTGATTCATATTCAACAGATATAGATGTTTTAAATGCAATTAAATCATTAAATCCAATTGTTGATTTAATAATTGAATATAGAGCAAATACTAAATTATATTCAACATATATAATTGGTTTAAAGGATTTAATTTATCCAGATGGAAAGGTTCATACTATTTTCCAACAAGCTTTAACATCTACAGGTAGATTATCATCTACAGATCCTAATTTACAAAATATACCTGTTAGAACTGAGCTTGGTCATTTAATTAGAAAAATGTTTATTCCATCAAATAAAAATAATAAATTATATTCATCAGATTATACTCAAATAGAATTAAGAGTATTAGCTGATATGGCTCATGTTACTCATTTAATAGAAGCATTTAATAATGGAATAGATGCCCACACAAGAACTGCACAATTGATTTTTGGTCATGAAAATATCACTCCAGAGGAGCGTAGAAGAGCCAAAACAGTTAATTTTGGTATTGTATATGGTATGTCTGCCTTTGGTCTTGCAGAGGATTTAGGCATTTCAAATGTTCAAGCTAAAAATTTCATAGATAAATATTATGAAATTTTCCCTGAGATTAAAACATTTATGGATAATACAATTAAAACATGTCAAGAAAAAGGATATGTTGAAACTATATTTAAAAGAAAAAGATATATACCTTTAATTAATTCTAAAATTTATATGCAAAGAGAATACGCAAAACGTATGGCAATGAACGCCCCAATTCAGGGTAGTGCTGCAGATATTATGAAAATTGCGATGATAAGATTAGATGAAGCATTAGAAAACAATAATTTAAAATCTAAAATGATTGTCCAGGTTCATGATGAAATAGTTTTAGAAGTAGAAAATGGTGAAGAAAATATCATTCAAAAAATAGTTAAGGAAGCAATGGAAAATGCATATAAATTATCTATTCCTTTAACTGTTGATGATTCATTTGGTAATAATTGGTATGAGGTTAAATAAATTAATTGAAGAGGTTCATTCTTCAAGAATTAAATTTAAATTAAATAATGATAATTTAATTGATGTATTATTAAGAAATGATGATACATCAATTAAATTATCATTATTTAATTTAAATTTAATTCTTGAAGAATGAACCTCTTCAATTAATTTATT
>JAILBI010000077.1 GCA_024681175.1 Acholeplasmatales bacterium | reverse complement strand
AAATGTCATATTTTGATATATTTTAGAATAATTAAATATCTTAATATATAAAATATATGCATTTGTTTTTAATATGTAGCTTCTTTTAATATCCTCTTCAAAGCATAATCTATTAAATAATGATGTCCTTTTATCTATATATACAGATTTATCTGCAACAGTCATATATACTAATACTAAGGCTAATGATGTTGCAAGACATTCTATTAATACATCATTATTTATCATTTGTACAATTACACCTGCGAAAACAAATGGATAAATAGATAATAATGATAAGAAATATCCTTTCCTAAAGAAATTATGATATTTTATTAACATCATTAAACTTGTTAATAAATATAATCCCGCAATTCCATATAAAATATATACACCAGGACCTCTTTGATATAATCCTTCTTTTGAAATAAAGAATATAAATTTAGTCCAAGGTGATGAAACAACTAAAATAAATAATATTATATATGGAATAATTAAAATAGATGTTATTAATTTATATTTATTTATTTTACCATTTAAGCCTATTATTCTTAAGCAATAATAAATATATATTAAAGGAATAATATTTCTAATTAAGAAATATAATTCATTAAATGCATATTGAGCTGGAACAGGTATATTTTTTAGCACTGATAATACATCAAATATTGATGATAACAATGATGCGATAATAAGTGTTAAAAATGTTTTTTCACTGCTTGTTTTATAATTTTTTTCCGCAATTGAAAGAGCAAGTAATACCGAAATTACCAAAATAGATGCAAGATCAAAGCTAATAATTCTTCCATCTGTATATTTAGATAAATCATCTAAAATTGAAAGAAAATTCATGGCATACCTCCTCTTATATTCAATTTTAACACATTTTTATATAATATTTAAAGCATTAAAAAAATCCTAATAACAATATTAGGATTATTTTTTATTCTACTATTTTAATTGTAATATCACCTGTAGTAGTTCTAACATAACATTTATTTGTATCTGAATGTGAATCTCTTGGATAATTCTTATCACCTGTTGTCGCATCTACATCAAATGAATATTGTCCAATAAGTGTAGCATCTACATCACCTGTAGTGACATTAATTTTAATATTTTTAGCTTGTGAATTTTTAATTGTAATATCACCTGTGGTTGCTTTAATAATTAAATCATCTACAATTGTTATATTCTTTAATATAACATCACCTGTTGTAACTTTAATTGATACATCATTTAAAGTATTAATATCAGTTAATGTAATATCTCCTGTAGTTGTTTCAATTTCAAGACTATTTACAGCTGATTTTAAATTAATATCACCTGTTGTAGTTTTAATTTCTACATTAGTGAATGCAAATTTATCACTAATTTTAATATCTGATGTTGTTGCTTTAATTTTAAGATTATCAAATATTAAATTATTTACATAAATTTTAGTTTTAGATTTTGTTCCAAAGAAAAATTCATACCATTTTGAAGTATCTTCTGTATCAATGATTAATGTATTATCTTCTACTTTTACCTCATGGCTAATTTTTTCACCATTCTTTGTAACAACTCTACAATTAATACCTATAGGAGCATCTTCAAGCTCATCAAGGCTATAGAATTCAATATCATTACTAATTTCAGTAATTTCTACATTAGTAAATGATTCTTCAAAATCATATTCATTTACAACATATTTAACATTTGCAAGCTCTTCCCAATCAAATTTATGCATTGCAAGAGCTGTAAAGCTTAATGCAAAGCCAACTACCATAAATATTATAGAAAGAGTAATAAGTACCTTTTTCATATTATTCACCCTTTCCTACAACTAAATTTTTAGTTCCAACAAGCATTTTCTTTGTAACCTTTACTAAGGCTGTAATAATTGATTTAGTAAAGAATACTAATAATAATCCTAAGCCTATTGAGAAAATACCTACACCAAATTCAAATGCGCCAAATGATTTACTATTATTGAAGAATGTCATAAATCCTACACCAATTGCACCACCACCTGCGGTAACAAATGATATATCAATTACAACAATTGATAGCATCAACGACCAAATTACAATAAATCCTGATAAGAATATTATTAATATAGCTAAAACAAGTGGGAACCAAATAGGAAATCCTAATATAATTAATACAATTTCCCAAGCCTTAAGGCTTCTTTTTGGTGTAACTCTTTCTTTAATGATTTTTCTTAAAGGAACATCACCAATAATTTCTCTTGCAACCTTATCAGGGCTACCAAGATCTGATATTACATCTTCTTCCTTATAGCCATCTTGAATTTTATCATCAATCATTTCTTCATAAAAAGAAATTCTATCATCTATTTCTTCCTTAGGTAGACCACTTAAGTTTTTTCTAAGCTGATCTATAAATTCATCCTTAGTCATTATTTTTTATCCTCCCTAGCAATAAACTGATAAATGATCATTATCTTATCCCATTCATCTCTAAATGTCTCTAATCTTCTTAAGCCTTCAGCTGTAATATGATAATATTTTCTTAATCTACCATCATATTCTATGTTTCTTACAGTAAGCATTCCTGAATTTTCAAGTCTTTTTACAATAGTATATAATGTTGATTCAGACATTTCTAAATATGGCTTTAAATCTTTAATAATTTGATAGCCATATGTGTCTTCTTTTTTTATTGCTGCTAACACACAAACATCTAATAATCCACGTTTTAACTGAGCGTCCATCAAATGCCTCCTTTCAAACATATTTCCTTTTACACTATACATCGTATCACGAAGTATTGTTTGTGTCAATAGAATATATTTTAAAACATAAAAAAATAAATGTTGGAAACCAACATTTATTTTATATTTATTCTCTTTCTTTTATAGCTTCTGGTAAATTCCATTTTATATTCAAAAAAGAAATATGAATTAATAAAAAAGGATTGATAAACATTATCAATCCTATTCTTTAATGGTGCTTTCGATGGGACTCGAACCCACACGGTCACAATGACCACCAGATCCTTAGTCTGATGCGTATACCAATTTCGCCACGAAAGCATTAATATTTAACAAAATGATTATATCATAAAATTATTATTTGTCTAGTATTTAATAAGATTAAAAGAGGCGTGTGCCTCTTTTTAATCTTGTAATGTATCAACCATATCTTCTACATTTTCAAAATGTCCAAGACCTGATGTTTTTCTCTTTTCCTTTGCTTTAGATGCTGTAATATCATTTGGAACATTTCTTGAAATCTTAAATGGTAAGCCATTATCTCTTATTGATTGACGTAAAAAAATTTCAATTGCTGATGATAAATCAAGTCCAAGATCATTAAATAATTTTTTAGCTTCTTCTTTAACATCACTTGAAACGCTAACTTTAATTTGAGATTTTGCCATAGTACACCTCCTATTCTTATTTTAATAAAATTATTAATTAATTTCAAAATAATTATAAATCATATTCATCATCATCTTCTAATGTTTCATAATCATCTATATTGATAAATACATATTTAAGCATATCATCAATTATTTCAAAAAATTGCTGAAATTCACTTTCAAAATCAGGCTTATCACCTATATCTAGCATATGAGATTCAACTAAATCATTTTTAATTTCTTCATCAGTTTCAAATGTTAAATAATCATAATGAGAATTTTTATATACATAATATTCTTTACCCATTTCGCTTGCGATAAGGGTAATATAATAATTTTGATATTTAATTTGTGGCGTATCGTTTATATATTCTTTTTCTATTTTCACAACTAATATTTCTATTACAGCCCCATCAACATTAGGCTCTACCTCTAGCTGTGTTCCACGATAGCTTTGTAGCTTATAAGTAATTTCCATTTTGACTCCTTAAAATTTGTGTAAATATATTATACAACAAATAAAAAAATAATTGGATACGAAATCCAATTATCTTCTTGCGATAAGTCCAAATAAACCGCCAAGGAAATAGAAAATATTACCTGCGATAAAGCCAATTATTAAGAATAAAATATCCCAGAATTTGCTTGTATTTTTTGATTTAGCAATCCTTGCTAAACAAACAAGTACAAAGTTAATTATAATTGTATAAACACCCCATGCAATTTCATTTGTACCAAATTCTTCAAAATTTTTTATATCTGCTAAACCAAGTGCGCCACCTACTACACAAAGAATACCAAGGATAATTAAAATCCAGGTAAAGAAATTGGCTATATTATACATGACTCTTGAAGCCTTTTCCATAAAACACCTCCGTTTTAATACCAAAATTATAATATATTTTAAATCCAATTTAAATATTTTAATTGTATCAATATTTTTTTTGTGCTATTATAGTTTTGCGTATTATATAAATTAATTTATATAGAGAGGATATTAATATGGAAAAAATTTATTCAGGAAAAACTAAAGATGTTTTCAAGCTTGAAAATGGCAATGTACTTTTAAAATTCAAAGATGATTGTACAGGAAAAGATGGAGTGTTCGACCCAGGTGAGAATTCAGTAGGTCTTACAATTGAAGGTATTGGTAGAGCAAACCTTGAAACTTCTATTCATTTCTTTGAAATCTTAAAGAAAAAAGGTATTAAAACTCATTATGTATCTGCAAATGTTGAAGATGCAACAATGGAAGTTTTACCAGCTAAGGTATTTGGCCATGGCTTAGAAGTTGTATGCAGATTAGTTGCTACTGGTTCTTTCATCAGAAGATATGGTGAATATATTGAAAATGGTACACCACTTGAAGGTGGCTATGTTGAATGCACATTCAAAAATGATGCAAAGGGTGACCCACTTGTTACTTCTGAAGGCTTAGTTGCTTTAGGAATTATGACAAAGGAAATGTTTGAAGATATTAAAGCTCAAACATTAAAAATCACTAAGATCGTAGCTGATGATTTAAAGACTATGGGTCTTGATTTATGGGATATCAAATTTGAATTTGGTTATAATAATAACGAAGTTATTCTTATTGACGAAATTGCTTCAGGCAATATGAGAGTTTATAAGGATGGCAAGATTATGGATCCTGTTGATTTAACAAAAGTAATTTTAAAGAAATAAGATAAAAAATAAGTCATAAGAGAAAATCTTATGACTTTTTTTATGCCTTAATACCTATTTTTTCACCATATTTAACTATAGTTTCATCACCATTTTTTGTATTATTAATAATATCTTCATCTATTATTACATCTTTAATTAAAACTATTACAGTAGATCCACCATATAAGAATAATCCTTTTTCTTCTCCCTTGTGGCAATCATATTCCTTATGATGATTAACAATTTTACCAACCATCATTGCCCCAACTTCCATTTGGACTACCTTACCAAAATTTTTAGTATCAATTAAAGTATATTCTCTTGTATTTTCTAAATATACCTTATATTTATCAAGTGCGATAGGATTAACTGTATGGAAATAGCCATCAATATGAACATTATCATATTTATGACCATCATCGATATAACAATATCTATGATAATCATCAACACATAATCTAAATATTAATGCATATCCTCCATCAAAATATGAAGCTAATTCTTCATTTTTTAATAAATCAGATATACGATAATAAGAATTTTTAATTTCAAATATTTTATCCTTTGATATAGGATATGCCTGCATCTTAGAATCACAAGGTGAAATTAAATGATTATTATCATTATCAATAATTCTTACACCATCTTTTATTTTTCTTGAGAAAAAATCATTAAATGAATTTATAT
>JAILBI010000248.1 GCA_024681175.1 Acholeplasmatales bacterium | reverse complement strand
ACTATAATTAGTAATAATAAATTTTAATAAAGATGAATTCTTACTATCTAATTCTTTTAGATTTTTAATACATAATTCGTAATTATCATTAAAAAATGATGTGACTGATTTTAATAGAACCATATCAGTTGTATCATCTTTTTTCATTTTTAATAATGATGTTGCATTATCAATTTGATCTGTATTGATATATAAATAAGGAAGACTTAATAATATATCAAAATAATCACTTTTATTTATAGCGAGTATACTCTCACCTGTTTTAATTGCATTATCAAAATCAAAATTTGATATGTAGGCAAAATATAAAGTTCTTAAAACCCAAATATAGGCTCTACCCTTATACCCTACATTCATAATATCGATATCACTTTTTGGATTATATAAATTATTAGTTAATAAATCAGCATATTCTAAATTTACTTCATCCTTTAAAAACTCTAAATAACCAACCTTACCATTATACGGACTAAATGGTATTTCTTTAGTGTTTATTGTGTCATTTCTTAAATCTCTTTTGTTTTCGTACATCAATATTTTGGCAACGATATTATCTAAAGATAATAAATATGCTTTTTTATATCCTTCAAATCTACTATTTTTAGTTTTTAGTTTTTGAGCATATTGAACATATTCATCACTTAATAATTCTATGTCATAATTATTTTCATATAAGTCACAAAATTCTTTAGCTGATTCTGGGCCAAATAATAAATTATTATCTTTTAAAAATTTTTCATACAATGAAATTACTTCTTTTTTCAAATTTAAACCTGCTTATTTTCTTCATAATTTTTTAATTCTTTTTTAAATACTAAATATTTTCTAGCTAGATAATCCCATATTAGTACTATACCAGTCATTAGACATTTGAAAAATAGATTCCAAAAATCTATTTTGAAAATAAAATGTATATATAATTTTTCAAATGTTGGTCTAGCGATTAACATTCCTGTTTCGGTAATTATTAATCCAATTATGGCAACAATAGTAAATTTAATAAATAAAACTTTGTTTTTCTTTGTGTCCTTCTTTAGATATCTATATACAAATTTTTGTAATACCCAGTTTACAATTAAACCCGTTGTAAAGCCTAAAAATACACTGACCGCCTCTCTTAAAGCTGAATTTGCATCCTTTAATATTACAAGTTTAAAAGTATAATAAACAATGTAGTCACATAAAGTTGCAATCCCACCAACTATTAAAAATCTAATTATCTCTAATAATATTTCTTTTTTAGATTGTTTCATAATAAAAACCTCAACAAAATAATTATATATTAATTAATAAAACATTACAATAAAGTCAAAATTTTTATTTTAAAAACAAAGAAAAAAGCCATTTAACAATGGCTAATTTCTTTTATTAATTAATTCTTTTTAACTAATACGACTTCTATATCTTCACCAGTTTCAGTTGTAATATAGAATGTTTCACCAACCTTGTGGCTTAAAGCGCCCTTAGCTAGTGGAGATTCTGATGAAATCTTACCTTCAAATGGGTTAGATTCAGAACCTGAGATTTTATAAGATTCAGTTACGTTTTCTTTAACAAACTTAACAGTTACATCTGTAGCCTCAATAATTACGGCATGCTTTAGGATTTCTTCAATTTCAGCAATTTCAGATTCGTTTCTAGTTTGTTCTTCTCTTGCAGATGAATAGTCAGCATTTTCTGATAAGTCACCTTGGCTTCTTGCTTCAGCGATCTTAGTCTTTATTTCATCTCTTTTAACTGTCTTTAAGAATTCTAACTTAGTTTCTAGTTCTTCCTTACGTTGTTTTGTTATTTCAACAATTTTATTATTAACCATTTTAATTTTCCTCCATCTATTTTGGAAATACTCCTCTATTATACTTAAAACATTAAAAAAAATCAATATAAGTCATTATATTTTATTTTTCTTAAATTCGAATTAATTTTCCTATAATTTGGTAATCTTAATTCTATAAAATCATAGAATTCTTTTTGGTGATTCATATAATGAAAATGACAATATTCATGATATAAAACACTCAATATATATTCTATATCA